>SKNC01000064.1 GCA_007120745.1 Bacillota bacterium | reverse complement strand
GCCATGGCCTCTACAATTAATACGCCGGGCATAACCGGGTAATCGGGAAAATGCCCCACAAAAAAAGGCTCATTGATGCTTACATTTTTTATGCCTACGGCTTTCACACCGGGTTCCAGCTCCAGGATTCGGTCCACCAGCAGGAAGGGAGGCCGGTGGGGGATAATTTTTTGAATTTCCATACTATTTAACATCGGTAGTCACTCCTTTCAAGAAAAAAAAGTCCCAAACTCTCGCTCAGGACCTGTTTTTTATCATTATATGTCCATCTTGTCCAGCATCTCTTTAACCGCTGTATAAGCTGTAGAATCTCCAGGAAGCTCAAAAAGAGGAATCCCCTTTAAGTCAAATTCAGATACATTTGCATCCATAGGAATTTTACCCAGAAGGCTCAGGCCGGTTTTTTCGATTTCTCCCTTCAGGGCCTCCACATCACCCTCTTTTTGAATCCGACTGATTACCAGACCCATCTGTTTAACGTCCAAATCTACGGATTTGACAATTTCGTGAACTCTGCGGGCAGAACGGACGCCCCGGGCAGAAGAGTCGCTGGTTACCAACAGCGTATCAATGTCGCTCATGATTCTTCGGCTCAGATGCTCCAAACCCGCCTCGTTATCAATCACCACGTAATCGTAGTTATCCCTGAGGTTTTCCAGGTGTTTCCGAAGCAGATCACTGGGGAAACAGTAACAGCCGGGACCCTGGGGGTTGCCCATAACAATCAAGTCGTACTTATCTGACTCTGCCAGGGCTGTATGGAGACGGTACTCCACAAACATGTCCTTGGTCATTCCTGTGGGAACCTTTTTGGGATCCTTGGTTTCTGTTAAAATATCGCTAATGGGATTTATTACATCAAATCCCAACGCCTCATTCAGGTTGGCATTGGCATCGGCATCAACGGCCAAAATCGATTTCCCCGGTCTCTCTTCGGTGATATATCTAATAATTAGTGCAGCCAATGTGGTTTTTCCGGTACCGCCTTTTCCTGCAACGGCGATTTGTTTGGGCATTATGGTAGTCCCCTTTCGGTAGGTATTTGTAATCATATCCATTATATTAAACCTGATGTAAAAAATCAAATATAGTAGAAAATACTTATTAATTGATACTTATTGTTTTTTCTTCATGTTTTTATTCTTCTTCTGGAGAAGATACTATAGGATTTTAGAGGTTGTGGGACTCTCCCGGGGCCAAAATAATACATTCAGCGGAGGTTTTTTCCTCTACTTCTTTTTTAAAGCCCATGGGGTCACATTCTATAACCGGAAATGTATTATAGTGCATGGGTATTACCTGTTTTGGCCGTATAAAATCCACGGCAACAGCAGCATCAGGAATTCCCATGGTATAGTTGTCTCCAATGGGAACCAGGGCCAGGTCTATATCTTCCAGCTCCCCCAGCAGCCTCATATCCCCGAACAGGCAGGTATCACCGGTATGATAGATAACATGTTCAAAAAACTTAACAATAAATCCGCAGGCATGGCCTCCCGGCACTCCAGAACCGTGAAAAGCAGGGGTAACCCGGACAAACCCAAAATCAAAATTATGCTTTCCCCCCAGGTGCATGGCATGGGCTCTAAATTTTCTGGACTCACAAATTTTTGCTATTTCAAAGGTGGAAATAATCAAGGGGTTGTGGGCTTTAGCAATTTTAAAGGTATCCCCCAGGTGGTCCACATGCAGGTGAGTCAGCAGAATATAATCCGCCTTAATATCTTCAGAGGCAGCCGTGGAAAGGGGATTATCATCTAGAAAAGGGTCAAAAATGAGGGAAGTCCCCTGGTTTTCCAGTAAAAAACAGGCATGGCCATAAAAGGTTATTTTGGTCAAAATAAGAACCTCCTTAAATTTTATTATATTATAACATATGGATTACCAAATACAACGGGCCTTTGCAGTGAATATGGGACTATAGTATAATGGGATTATTAGTTGGAACCATTGAAAGGATGTGTCATCCGTGGAAATAACTATGGAAAACATACGAAAAGGATTTGAAGAGGTTGGTTATATTACCGATTCAGAGGTCATCATTACGGTATACTTGGCTCTTAAACTTGAAAAACCCATCCTGATTGAAGGTGAGCCTGGAGTTGGTAAAACAGAACTGGGCAAAGTGCTGGGCCAAATTTTTCATACGGAGCTGATTCGCCTGCAGTGTTACGAGGGCCTGGATGAAAACAAGGCCCTTTATGAATGGAACTACCAGAAACAGCTGTTGAAAATACAAATCATGAAAGAAGCCCAGTCCTGTGAAAATGTTGAACAAGACCTGTTTTCCCAGGAATACCTGCTGGAGCGGCCGCTTTTAAAGGCCATCCAGGCAGAAAAAAAACCGGTGCTTTTAATTGATGAGGTGGATAAAACAGATGAGGAATTTGAAGCCTTTCTTTTCGAACTGCTTTCAGATTTTCAGGTTTCTGTGCCAGAACTGGGAACCCTGACTGCCAGCCATATCCCCATGGTTGTATTAACCAGCAACAATGAACGGGAACTTTCTGATGGATTGAAACGTCGCTGTATTTATCTCTTTTTAGATTACCCCACCATAGAACGAGAAATATCTATTATAAAAGCCAAAGTCCCGGACATTAATGAAAAATTAACCGAACAAATTGCAAAAGCAGTTCATTTAATCCGCCAAAACAGGGAAATCAAGAAAAAACCATCCATAGCGGAAACACTGGACTGGGCCAGGGCTCTCCTGACATTAAATGAGGACAGTCTCAGTGAAAAATTAGTAAAACAAACCTTAAACATCCTCTTAAAAACAAAGGCGGATATCGAAACTTTTAACAAGCAGATTGGGGCTCATGCCCTGGATGAATTCGCCCGTTCTTAATCTTTTCTATAAGGAAATGTTTTAACGCCGAAAGAATACTTTTTTGGGTTAAGAAATTATGGGGTATCGCTGATATAAAGCAGGTGATTGCATGGAAAAAACCATTGAAGCTAATATCGTAAGATTTACTCATCTTTTGCGCCTGGCGGGAATCAGGGTAGGCAGCGGAGAAGTTATCGATGCCTTGAATGCTCTTACATACGTGGATTTTTCCGATCGAGAACAGGTTAAAACCGCTCTCCGTTCAGTCCTGGTAAAAAGAAAAGGAGAGCGGGAGGTTTTTGACCGCACCTTCGACCTGTATTTTGCGCCTCTTGAGGAACGGGAAAGGCACCAGATGGAACATCAAATGAGACAGGATCAGAAAAAACAGCAGATTGAAGAAGCCCAGCAGGACCTGAAATTTGAAGAAGAGAATCTGGAGCTGACAGAAGAGGACAAATATTTATACAGCCAGATGGACCAGGAGGATAAAGAACGAATCAAGGATTATCTTCAAAAGGCTGAGGCAGGTAAAGCCAGGGAGTGGGAACCCAATGTAAAGCCGCTGATTGAAACCATCGTAAAAGGAGCACTGAGAAGGTGGCTGCACTCCCATCCGGACCAGGTAGACCTGCAGGAAAGAGTATCTACCGGTGACCAGGAACTGGACTATATCCTGGAGGACCTGGGGCAGAAGGCTCCCAGCGGAGAAGATTCACTCATGTATGAGGATATGCAGCACATTAAAGACAAGGACCTGCCCAAAGCAAACATGTTAATCCGGCGCCTGGCCAAACACCTGGTGACCCGAATCAGCCGGCGCTACAAACGGAGTAAAAGACACCAGCTGCTGGATTTGAGACGTACCATTCGGGATAATATCCGTTATGGCGGCACCATGTTTAAGTTAAAGTACCGCAGCAAAAGAATCCAAAAGCCAAAGCTGATTCTATTATGCGATGTGTCCGGATCAATGTCCCGTTACGCTTCGATGGTGCTGCAGTTTATTTACGGCATACACTCTGTGCTGGGAAATATTGAGAGCTTTATCTTCTCCGATGATTTGGAAAGAATCAGCCAGCACTTTCAACCCGGCAGTGATTTCAACCAGCTGATGGTAGACATAATGAACAAGAGCAGGGTTTGGGGGGGCGGAACCCGTCTTCATCAATCCTTAAAAACCCTGCGCAAAAATCACCCTGCCGTGCTGACCTCAGACGCGTATCTGATTGTTCTCAGCGATACCAAGACCGAGTCCATCGGCGAAACTCTACATGAACTGCGAACCATAAAAAAATGCGTGAAAGATATCCTTTGGCTGAACACTCTGCCGGAGCAGGAATGGCAGAATTCCGCCAGCACCAGGGCTTTCCAGCCCCTGGTGAAGATGTATCCCAGCAATACCCTGAACGACATCGAAAAACTTACCCGAAGTAAAATATTCGCTTGAACCTCCCCCACCTGCACTTCCAATTTAGAGGTGGGGGCCTCCAGGAGAATGACTAATGATATACCCGGGACAATTACTGGTTAGAGGAACCTCATTCACAAAGAACCAGCAAAACCAGATGGATACAAACTGATACACCGGCTCTTTTGCCCGTTAGAGAAAAAGAAATCAAAGAGGCTGTTTTCGGTATTAATACCGGAAACAGCCTCTTTCTTACAAATTATGCCCCAAAACCCCAGGCTGTGCCTCAGGAGGGCGCGTTACTTATTGACCTGCGAATAATCTAATCTGCTCTTTAAGGATTCTATTACATCATCAATTTCCATAATCCTGTCTAAAATCTCTGCTTTTTGTTCTTCCTCTGAGCCTAATAAATCATCTAACAATTGATCTCTTTCTGCCGTAAGGCTGTTTAATACTTCTTCCGTCATCTCCGGTTCCTCCTTTATTTGGACTGCTTATTATTTTGCCCAAAACAAAAATAAATATTCCATGATGGAAAAGAAATTGTTAATGCCTCAAACATCGCTGCAACTTTTGAAAGTGTAAACAAAAAGACATAGAATCACTTCCATGCCTGAAACTTCATATTTATTGGAGCCGGCGATGGGACTCGAACCCACAACCTGCTGATTACGATTCAGCTGCTCTGCCAGTTGAGCTATGCCGGCCCTTTTTGCAGTATTATTATATTATGAAAATCAGGGATTTGCAACCCCGTTTAACACATCCGCTTTAACTGGCATTACTCTATTACGGCGAGACGATTTTAATCTTCCCCCAGGCCCCCAACCGGTCATCCTTAACCACCAGCACTCCCTTAATTCCGGAGATTTCCCTGGCCCTCTGCACTGCTTCATCCACATCGCTTTTTTCTTTAACCATGTTAGCTAAAGCAGTGGCGGTGGCATCCGCCAGGGGGGCTGAAGCAGAAATTGCCACCACTGCATCTGCCCTGCCCATGCTGTAAGAGGGACCAATGATTCCCGATGATGTGCAAACTCCCAAAGGAGTGTCTTTGGGTTTAATCTCCAGAGCCAGGCGCCCGGTAAATGGTGAATCATTGCCGCAAAAGATAGAAACCTTTCTGGTTTTACTTACCTTCAAAAAGATATCTCCCCCGTTTTCAACAACCGCCTCCTGCGTGTACTGCAGCAGCTCTTTACCAATCAGTTCCGCAAAAACACCGGCCACCGCAGCCATGGGTCCCACTCCCGCTTGGTTGGCGGCCTGTGACATAAGCAGTGCTGTTCGGGGTGCGCCGGGAGCAACCAGGTAAGGGGTGAGGCTTTGAGCAAACTCCGGGTTTTCCGAAATAAATTTCTCCAGTTCCCGCCGGTGCTGCCAGGCAGTATCTTCTACTTTTTTGATTAGACTGTCCTGAAAACTCTGTTTATCCACCCTTACCAGAAGGTCTGTTTCCTTTATCGCTACTTGAAAGGAAGATAAGTCTCCCCCCTGGCTACTGCTCCTGTAAGAACGGACATCATAAGACATTGTTTTGCTCTCCTTTAATGCCTGTTTTATTAAAAATGAAATTCTTTACGGAAAAGCGGGCCCAAAAGGCCCGCTTCATCAGTTAGTAGTGCTCCTCCACCGCCCGGGCCGGGCAGGCTTTCAGGCAGTGGCCGCAGGCAATACATTTTTCACCGTTAAAGGTAACGGTCATCTCCGGCCTTATCATTTCCAGGGCCGACGTGGGACAGATTACCGTGCAGGCGCCGCATTGAGTGCACCTTTCCTCGTTCCAGACAATCTGCTGTTCCAATGGTACAGTTTTTACCCCTCGAGATTCCAGAAAATGAATGCCTGAATCATAATTTTCCTTATCCCCCGCCAGTTCCAGCACCAGCGTACCTTCCTTCCGGGGGTTAATATTGGCTTTTAATACGTTTATAATGAGATTATAGTCTTTCACCAGGTGGTATAAAAAAGGCTGTTCCACTACGGTGGCAGGAAATAACAGGACAATTTTGTGTTTTACCATTTAATTCTCCTCCCCTCTGCTGCGAATCTTCATCGGGCTGAGCTTTTTACCGGAATCCGCGGAGGGCAGCTGTTCTACCGGCTCCGTCAATAGGAACTGTCCTTCCTTTATCCAGGACTTCAGAATTTCCGCAATTTCCTTGGCCTTGGGGTAACTGGACAGGGGCGCGGTTGGCACCTCTTTATCGTGAATAACTATGGTTCCGGACTTAAGTTGAGCGTAGCTGACCTCTCCCAGGGGGCCCCCTCTGCCGTATGGATACCCCTGGCTGTAGTCTACCACCGGGGCAAAAAGCTCTTCATCTTTTACCGCTGCGGAACGAAGAATCTCTTCATTAAGTATTGGAATGGGGATTCCAATACCCACCATGAGAGATACTCCATATCCTAAAAAGCTTACCCCCCGTATCCAGGCAGCATCCATCTGCTTCATATCACCAATCACCGAAAGTGTCCCCGAAGGCGTTCGAGGAGCCCCGGTCTCCGAGCGGTTGACGCTGGGATTATGCTGGGTTCCGTACCAGGAAACATAACCCTCAGTTCCCCCCAGGAAGATCCGGGTACCAATTCCGGTGGTGCGAAGCAGCGGGTCATTAAATAAGGGACTCAGCTGCCCTGATGTACTGTAGTTGGCATTGCCCAGGTTAGGCTTCAATATCCCCATATAGGTATACAACGTTTTCTCCGAGAGATTTACTGCCACATTGTAGTTCTGATACGCGTTTCGAGAATTGAACATAAAGGCTTCATTCATATCCTCCAGCTTGATATAAGTCCCCAGTTTTTTCCGGGGGTAGCAGTCAGTTCCGTAACTGTACGCTTCCAGGTAGACTTCTTTTCCGGCTATCAGGTCTTCTATGACATGGCCGCCCCCATAATTAAATTCACCAGGGAAATTCGTGTTGGCCGGGTCCGTCTTTGGGATTTCCGTAGCCCCCAGGTACGCATCAACTGCAGCAATCCCGCCATATGCATTAACACCATTCAGGTAGATTTCGGACATTCTCATTCGAGGCATGGGGTGACCGAGGTTGAGGAATGCCCCGGAGGAACACATGGGGCCAAAGGTCCCCGTTGTGACCACATCTACTTCCCGAGCAGCCTGTTCCAATCCTTTTTCCTCTACAAAAGGAATAATTTCCTCGGCTGTCATAACCACAGCTTCTCCCTTTTTAATTCTTTCATTAATTTCATCGTACGTTCGATTGACTTTCAAGTAAACCCCTCCCTCTCTTAAAGAATTTTCTCCTCCTGGTTCGACGTAACAGGCACCTTTCTACAAAAAAACCTTCCGAAGAAAGACGGAAGGTTCACTGTTCAAAAGCAGTATCAGCCTCTCATCTTCCAGAAACTTTTGTTCTGCTGGATTTAGCACCGTGCCTGGAACCGCAGTCCCTTGGCCGGTTGCCGGGCTTCACCGGGCCAGTCCCTCCACCTGCTCTGGATAAGAGTGTATCTGTTCACTTGTTAAAACATCTTTATAGTAACACGGAGCCCTTTTCCTGTCAAGAACCAAAAAGGCAATCAGTCAGTATATTACTGGTTGTTATACCAGCCGCTGCAGGCCTACTAATAAAACGGGAACTGCCTCAGGCAGTTCCCGTTTGTGGTTTATTTACTTTTCAGCGGTGGGTGGTGCATTGTTTTGGCAGCCACAGTCCATTCTAACTTAAGGAAGCCAGCTTTGAACAATGTCCTGATTGTTGTCTACCCAGGTCCGGGCATTCCCTTCCGGGGTTCCACCCTCCATGTTCATTTCCAGAACTTCTCCAATTTCAGCAGCGGTCCAGGAAAAATTCTGCAGTACCTGGTAAACTTCGGACATATCGTCTTCCAATCCCAAACGGGCTATGGAAGCAATATATTCTTCTCCCCCCAGAACTCCCCTGGGGTCATCCAGGGCTTTCAGGTCAAATTGAGCAAATTTCCAGTGGGGTTCCCAGCCGACTACTACAATCCATTCCTCCCGGGAAACGGCATCCTGCAGAGCTGCAACCATCAGGGCATCGCTGCCTTCAACTAATTCAGCATTCAGCCCATATTCCTCAATAACGTCTTCCGAAAGCCCCATTACTCCTGCACCAGGATCAATTCCTACAATCTGACCATCAAGTTCATCTAAGTGATCATTTATATCCTCAATTGAATCCATGTCTACATACGTAGGAACAAACCAGCCCAAGCGGGCTCCTTCGTAATTGGTAGCCACCTCATCCACACTATCTCCGTACTCTTCCATGTATTCACCATGAGTTACCGGAAGCCAGGCAGTGGTGATGAAGTCTCCATCTCCAGAAGCCAGTCCACTGTACATTAAGGGAGCGGAAACAGAAGTCAAGCTAACATCATATCCCAGGTCCTCCAGCACAGCCTGCATTACATAGGTGCTGGCCACTGCACATTCCCATTCTACATACAGTATTTCCACATCACCCTTAGCTTCACCTACGCCATTTTCATCATCAACTACTTCTCCATTACAGCCCGTCAGGCTGAAAATCAGCATTCCTGCTACCAGGAGCACTGCCAGAGAATACCACTTCTTTTTGCTAAACATAAACATTCAAGACCTCCTCTTTTTTTTAAATACCTTGTTGGTATTTTTACGCCTTTTTTCGTTCTGCTTTATCACACCACCGGGATTACTTATCCATTTGAATTGGATTTTCTAACCCTTTGTGTAATTCGATCCAGTACAATAGCTACCACCACAACCGCCAAACCACTTTCAAAACCCCCCCCTATATCCAGGCGCTGAATGGCTCGCCAGACTGCTCCTCCCAGACCACCTGCGCCAATCATGGCCGCAATAACTACCATGGAAAGGGAGAGCATGATGCACTGGTTCACCCCTGCCATAATGGTGGGAAGGGCTAATGGCATCTGCACCTTAACCAGTTTCTGCCATTCGGTAGAACCAAAAGCTTCCGAGGCTTCCACCAGTTCTTTGGGAACCTGCTGGATACCCAGGCCGGTTAACCTGATTACCGGGGGCATGGCAAAGATCACCGTGGCCATTACTGCCGGCACAACTCCCAGCCTGAAGAAAAATACCACCGGAATCAAATACACAAAAGCCGGCATGGTCTGCATCAAGTCCAGAACCGGCCAGACAATGCGGTGAACCAGCTCTTTACGGGCGGATAGGATCCCCACCGGAATTCCAATGATGATGGATAAACTGGCTGCCAGCAGGACCATGGCCAAAGTCTCCATAGATGCTCCCCAGAGCTGCGTGTTGTAAATCAGAGCCAGCCCCACAAAAGAAAACAATGCTACGGATCGGTTGCTCATGCGCCAGGCAATTAAACTGAAAATGAGAATTAGCAGAATCGGGGGAACAGCCATCAGCCCATCATTAAAGGCATCGATGGCAGATCTCAGAATTGCTGCCAAAGCCCTGGTAAAATCACCAATATGAAACAGAAGCCACCTGATGAACCAATCGATCCAATCTCCTAAGGGAATCCTGGGAATCAAGTCCAGTGGATTAAACATTTATACTGCCTCCTTACTTAGTGCGGACAAAATGGCTCCTCTGATAATTATGCCTAATAATTTTTTTTCCTCGTCTATAACAGCAATAGGGATAGATGCTGAAGCAGATACTTCAAACAGCTCATTGAGTGTAGTATCAGGTGATACCCTGGGCGAGTCGGTTTGTATAATTCCCGTAAGTTCTTTTTCCCCCCGCTCTGCAGCTTTGGCCGCATCCTCTGCTGTAACATACCCCTGAAGCTGGCGGTTTCGATTTACCACAAAGAGGCTGGAAATACCCTTATCCTTCATCTTCCTCAGGGCAATCCTGGGACCATCTTTAGGGAAGGCCACCTCCTTTGGATGAATCATAACTCCTTCGGCAGTAAGAACTTTGGCTAAATCAACATCCTCCACAAATTTGGCTACATATTCGTCGGCCGGATTGGTAAGAATCAATTCCGGTGGATCAATCTGAACCACTTCCCCATCTTTCATCAACGCTACCCGATCCCCGATCTTCAATGCTTCATCCAGGTCATGGGTAATGAATACAATGGTTTTATTCATCTTCTGCTGCAAATCCAGCAGCTCGTCCTGCATCTCCCTTCGAATTAAGGGATCCAGGGCACTGAAGGCCTCATCCATGAGAAGTATTTCAGGGTCTACCGCTAAAGCCCGGGCCAGTCCTACCCGCTGCTGCATGCCTCCGCTCAACTCTTCTGGATATCTGGTTTCCCATCCTTTCAGGCCCACCAGTTCCAATGCTTTTTGAGCTCTCTCGTTCTTTTCAGCACTGTCTGCATTCTGAATTTCCAGACCATAGGCAGTATTTTCTAGAATATTGCGGTGGGGGAAAAGAGCAAACTGCTGAAAGACCATAGCCTGTTTGTTCCGGCGAAACAACCGAAGTTCATTATCATTCATGGAGGTTACTTCATTATCGCCCACAAAAATTTTCCCCCGGGTCGGCTCTATCAAACGGTTAAGGCAGCGAATCAGCGTGGATTTACCGCTTCCGGAAAGCCCCATTACCACAAAGGTTTCCCCTTCTTCGATCTCAAAGCTGACATCTTTAATGCCAACAGCCTGTCCCGTTTTCATCAGAATCTCGTCCTTGGAAACACCCTGGTCCATCAGTGTTAACGCTTTTTCCGGATGATTACCAAATATCTTAGTCAGGTTTTCAACGGTAATTTTAGCCATGTCTCCTCCTGAAGAACTGATTTGTTTTTATTTTCGACTGATAACTCTGTTTTAAAAATAAAAAATTTAACTCACATAATAACTGTACCCTAAACAAAGATATCCGGTCAAACGACTCATTCGGAAACAATGCAGAGCATATAACAAGCTAAGGGAGCATATACTGCATAAAATATACTCACAACAAGTTAGAATAGCTCTTTCTATCTCTTCGCAATATTCCAAGATTTTTCATGAAAAAAGAGCTTTTTTGGGCTTATTTGCTCCAAAAAAGCTCTTTTAGCTGTTCCATTTCACCAGGAAAACAAAATCAGAAATTTTTAACAAATCACTGAAAGAAGCGCCTTTTGAAGGAGCTTCCTAACCATCTTGACCAATCTATTATTCATGTTATAATAAGTTTATCGGGGCGTAGCGCAGTTTGGTAGCGCGCTTGGTTCGGGACCAAGAGGTCGGAGGTTCAAATCCTCTCGCTCCGACCATTGAAAACACTGGGTTTTTAGCCCTTAATAAAACCCTTGATCCCATAATATTTTCTGTCATGTCACTATCATGTCACTATACTATTCGTTGTGGGTAGGCGGTTCCGTTTCGAAGTGCTTGTCTAGGGCTTCTTCGAAAATTTGAGCCGCTTTTTTTGTTTCTTCGTCTAATGCGTGTATATAGGTATCATAGGAAAAACTCTCATCTGTATGACCCAATAACGCAGAAATCGTTTTATTACTGATTCCTTGAGACGAAAGGAAAGAAGAATAATAGTGTCTTACATTATGAAGGGTCACTTTTCTTTTAATGCCAGCTTTTTTTCTAGTTTGTCTAAACCATGCAGAAACCAGGTTTGGGTCAATAAATTCTCCAAATTCATTGGTGAAAATAAAGTCCGGATTTTCCCAGGCATCTCCTATTAATGATTTTAATGATTCCTGCTCCGCTAAATGAGTGGTTAGAACTTTTTTTAACTGTCTTATTATAGGAATTGCCCTGACCCCTTCCTTCGTCTTTGTGTCATCCAGCTTGAACTTGGGTTTCTTTTTATTTTCATTCTTTTTATTCTTTTTTAGCTGCCTTAATACCAAAATACAATCTTCCTGAATATCAGTCCACTTAAGCCCTAAAATCTCGCTTCTTCGCATTCCGGTGTACTTATCTACTT
>SKNC01000102.1 GCA_007120745.1 Bacillota bacterium | reverse complement strand
TCTAAACCTTTTTTTATGGGAGAAGAAGAAAGGTTTCTATACGAAGCTTGCATTCATATTATTCTATGTTATGCAAATACTAAAACCAAACGATTATCACTACAGTTTTATGCTGTATGGTCAGAAATCAGGGGGTTTTTATGTCAAGGATTATTAAGGAACAGCTGATTAATTTAATATTAATTGCAGCCGTGATTGTTCTTATTTTTGTGGTCTGGCAGTTTGTCTTACGTCCTTCGGAAGACAGAGAACCCAGTCGTTCCAGAATGGTCTGGCAGGAATATACTGTTTTTCAGCAATGTTCAAACTGCCCTGAAAAGGTTTTTTCTTATTATGTCTAATGAAACCATTTATCTTCGTTTGTTTTCCCAGGTGGAAATAGATGCTGGAGAGATGGTTACCCTCGGAACCCTGGCGGAGATAGAGGGAAGCCCGGATTATAAGGAAAAAATAAGCAGCATCCCGATTAAAATTAATTTTGATAACGACGACGGGAAAAAAGTGCTGTCATCACTGTTATTTGTTAACCTGATAAACATTTATTATCCCCATCTTAAAGTACAGGTAGTAGGTAATGCAGATGTTTTAATTAAACAGGCGGAAAAGTCAATATTCCCTTTTCATTTCTTCAAATTGCTTTACCTGCCTGCGGTCTGTATCCTTCTATTTGTGGGGTCAGCCATGGCCATTATTAACTTTCATGCGGATGTCAACATGCCTACGGTACATCAACAAATTTTTAAGTTAATAACCGGGGAAGAAAATCGCAACCCCCTGGTTTTACAAATTCCTTACTCTATAGGTATAGGCCTGGGGATGACGTTATTTTTTAATCATTTTTTCAAAAAGCGCTTCAATCGGGAACCCAGTCCCCTGGAGATGGAAATGTTTAATTACGAAGAAAATATTAATAAATATATTAGAGCTAAACAAAAGGATGACAGGTATAGTGCCGGTGAAAAGGAAAACGAAACAAGGAGTCGTGGAAAACGCTAGCATAAGTTCAAGAATATGAATGCTCCACAAGAAAGAGTCAGCAAAGAATAAGGAAGTTAGATATGGACAGAATAATATTACTGATGGTTATAGGCCTGGCGGAAGGTGTTGTAGTTGGTACTGCTCTGGTAGCTTTTCTGACTCTTTTAGATATTGTGCCCCGCCTGGCCCAGTTAACGGGGACAGGAGACAGATGCCGTTTTTTTGAGTATGCTATTACTTCCGGTGCAGTATTTGGAACCCTGGGTGTTTTCCTGGGATGGAATATGCATTTACCAGGACTTGCTGCTGCGGTGATAGGATTTTTTATGGGAATATTTGTGGGGTTATTGGCTGCGGCACTGACAGAAGTGCTCAACGTACTTCCTGTTCTATCCAGGAGATTGGGCCTGCAGCGGGAAATTGCAGGCCTGCTGGCAGCCATTATCTTTGGGAAAATTGCAGGATCACTGTTCTACTGGTTGGTCCCCGGGCTGTGGTAATGAAAAATCAATAAAATAAATTATTAGAAAAGGAGGTATATTATGCGAGTAGCAAAAGTGATTGAGCTGGTTGGAGAATCTACCACCGGTTGGGAAGATGCTGTTAAGGATGCGGTTTCCAGAGCTTCTCAAACACTGGAAGAAATTAAAGGGGTGGAAGTATATAACTTGACCGCTGATGTCAAAGACGGACAGCTGGTTGAATACAAGGCAAACATTAAACTGGCCTTTGGTCTGCATGAACCAGAATAATTTTTTTCATCCTCCCATGTTTTTAACATGGGAGGATTCGGGTCATTTACACCCTAATTATGGTATTATATTAAAATATTTTAAAATATACACACTCTTTACGGCAGATGATATATAATTTTAAAAACAAGCCTTCTGGTTTTCCCTTATTAATGAATGATGTATCTTGGAATCACTGCCAGTTCAAAGATGTGCTGTAATAAAAAGGAAATGTTATGGCGCTGCAAAAAATAGAAGGTAAGAGAATCAGTAAAAAGCTGGAGGAAAATCTAGAATATATAAAAACTAAGTTGGGCGTAGGGCAGAGCTTTGACGTGAGTATTCGGCAGTTCAAAGTAGGCGGCCGCGATGTGGCCCTGGTATTTGTTGATGGGTTTACCAATGGCGAACTGGTTGCTTTAATAATGCAGACGTTGTTGGCCAGCCGCAGGGAAGAAATATGTCTCCGCCCTTACAAAAAAATCTTTGAAGAACGAATTCCTTACATGGAAATGAGTGAAGTCCAACAGCTGGATGACCTGGTAAAAGAGGTATTGTCCGGTCCTTCCGCACTGTTAATTGACGGTGCTGAGAGCGCCATTATCCTTGATACCCGGGAATACCCCGTTAGGGAACCGGAGGAACCGGATATTGAAAAGCTTACCCGGGGATCCCGGGACGGGTTTGTGGAAACACTGATTTTTAATGTAACTCTGGTAAGGAGAAGGCTCAGGGACCCCGGGCTGAGGGCTGAAATTATGCAGGTGGGGCAGAGATCAAAAACTGATATTGCCCTGCTCTACATTAACGATGTGGTAGATGAAGAAATACTGGAAACTGTGAAGGGCCGGATTGAAAATGTGAAAGTGGACGGCCTTCCCATGGCGGAAAAATCTGTTGAAGAATTTATTATAGAGGGAAAGTTTAACATATTTCCCCAGGTGAGGTATACAGAAAGGCCGGATGTAGCGGCCATTCACCTTTTAGAAGGGCATGTGGTCCTTATTGTGGATACATCTCCCTCGGCCATGATTGTTCCCACGACATTTTTTCATCACGTTCAGCATGCTGAAGAGTACCGGCAGAGCATACCCAGCGGAGTCTATGTGCGTTGGATTCGTTTCCTGGGACTGTTTTTATCGGTGTTTATCAGCCCACTCTGGCTTTTAGTTTCGCTGGAACCACAGTTTTTGCCTCCGGCCCTGGCTTTTATCGGTCCGAGAGAAATGGGAGCCATTCCCCTGACGCTTCAGTTTATTATTGCCCACCTGGGTATTGACTTAATCCGAATGGCAACCATTCATACCCCTTCACCCATTACCGTGGCTCTGGGGTTTATCGGAGCCGTACTGGTGGGGGACATTGCAATACAGGTGGGGTTTTTTACCCCTGAGGTTATATTATACAGTGCTATTGTGGCCATAGGCATGTTTTCAACCCCCAGCTGGGAATTAAGCCTCTCTTTTAGACTGGTTCATCTTTTCCTGCTGGTTGCTGTAGGGTATTTTAGGCTGCCAGGTCTGGTCTTAGGAACGTTAATCGTATTTTTATTAATGGCTATCACCCGGTCTTTCAACATACCTTACATGTGGCCGCTGATTCCTTTTAACGCCCGGGCTTTATGGGATG
>SKNC01000062.1 GCA_007120745.1 Bacillota bacterium | reverse complement strand
TTTCTTTGATTTGTTAATTGTATTGCTGAAATTTAACAATCTAAGACAGGGTAAGACAGGGGGACGGTTCTCTTGTCTCATTCTCGGACTCTTTCCGGTGTGAGTCAAAAACCGTCCCCTGACTCTATTCATCTAAAGAACCGTCCCCAGGATTATTCATTATTATAGTGGTAACCTGTTTGGAAGGCTTTGAGGTTGGGTTCCAGGATTTTGGCGGGCAGGACTGCTTTCAGGGCTTCCTCCCAGCATTCTTTGTCAAAATCCATCCGGCTGGCCAGGAGGCCCAGCAAAACCACGTTGGCTGCCTTTTCGTTTCCTGCGGCCCGGGCAGATTCCAGGGCATTGAGGCTGTAGGTTTGGGGAACATTCTTAATCAGCCGTTCCAGAATCCCTGAGGGATACTCCTTGAGCCCCAGAATTACCGGCACCGGAGGAATCTGCTGGGAGTTGACGATAACGGTTCCCCCCTCTTTCAGGTAGGGAAGCCAGCGCCATGCCTCCAGCTGCTCTGTAGCAATGATGATATCTGCGGTGCCCGGCTCAATCAGGGGGGAGTAAACATCCTCACCCATGCGCAGGTGGGTGACCACGCTGCCCCCCCTCTGGGCCATGCCGTGTATTTCGGAAAGCTTTACGGTCAATCCGCTGCACTGGGCCGCGTAAGCAATAATTCGGCTGGCCAGTATGGTTCCCTGGCCGCCAACTCCCGCCAGCAGTAAGTTAATGTTTTTATTCACCGCTTTCACCTGCTTTCTGGATGGCATCAAAATCGCACACCTGGATACAGAGGCCGCAGCCCCTGCAGAGTTCCCCCGTCACCCGGACTTCCTCCGCCCGGGTATCATTCACCATTGCAGGACAGCCCAGGCTGACACAGTCTGCGCAGTATCCGCACTCCTCCTGCTCCACTCTGGCAGCAGCCCCTTTCTCCGCCACCATCAGGGCGCAGGGGCTTTCAAAAATAATGACCGAAGATTCCGGTGAGGCCACTTCCACGGAAATAACCTTTTCCACTTCCTCCAGGTCCAGGGGATCCGCCACCACCACCCGTTTTATCCCCAGGGCTTTGACCACATCCACCAGGTCAGCCGGTTCTGAGGGTTCATTCTTTAAAGTGTGCCCGGTTCCCGGGTGTTCCTGGTGTCCGGTCATGGCGGTGGTTCGGTTATCCAGAATGATTACCGTGGAAGAACCAAGGTTGTAGGCAATATCCAGGGTTCCGGTCAGCCCGGAATGGAAGAATGTGGAGTCTCCGATGACCGCCACCACTCTGCCCTTCAGGTTGGGGTCCGCCTTTTCCATCCCCAGGGCCACGCCGATGCTGGCCCCCATGCATACACAGGTATCCATGGCCTCCAGGGGAGGCAGGCATCCCAGGGTGTAGCATCCAATATCCCCGGTCACAATTAAATCCAGCTTTTTTAGAACATAAAACACTCCCCGGTGAGGGCAGCCGGGGCACATCACCGGCGGCCGCAGGGGGATTTCCTCCGGCCGGTAGTCCGTAAGCTTCAGGGCCTGAGACATGGCCTTCCCACCGATTTTCTCCATCACCATGGAGGCATTGATTTCCCCGTTCAAGGGGAAGATTTCTTTTCCTGTAACCTCAAGGCCCAGGGCCCTGATCTCCTCCTCCAGGTAGGGTTCCAGCTCCTCCACCACGTAAAGCTTCTTCACACCAGCGGCAAACTCCCGGACCAGGCTTTCGGGAAACGGATATGGCATTCCCAGCTTAAGAACGGAAACCTCAGGCAGGGCTTCCTTCACATACTGATAACATATTCCCGATGAGATCACTCCTACCTCCCGATCTCCCCATTCTATCCCGTTCAGGGGAGTTTCCTGGCTGTATTCTTTCAGCTTCACCAGCTTCTCCTCCAGCAGCTGGTGCCGGACCCGGGCATAGGCGGGAATCATCACGTATTTCTGGGCATTCCTTTCACAGGTTTGCAACCCGTCATTTCCCCGTTCCCCCAGGGTAACTTCGCTCATGGAGTGGGAAATCCGGGTAGTGGTCCTGAGCATAACCGGTATGTCAAACTGTTCGCTGATTTCCAGGGCCAAACCCACAAAATCCTTTGCCTCCTGGCTGTCGCCGGGTTCCAGCAGAGGAACTTTGGCAAATTTGGCAAACCTCCGGTTGTCCTGCTCATTCTGGGAGCTGTGCATCCCGGGGTCATCTGCGGACACCAGTACCAGGCCCCCGTTGACCCCGGTGTAGGCAAAAGTCATCAGCGGATCCGCCGCCACATTGACCCCCACGTGCTTCATGGTCACCAGGGTCCGGGCCCCTGCCAGGGAGGACCCGATTCCCACCTCCAGGGCAACCTTCTCGTTGGGAGACCACTGGGCATAGATTTCATCATATTTTGCGGCATTTTCTAAGATTTCCGTGCTGGGTGTCCCCGGGTAAGCCGCCGCCACCTTCACCCCGTACTCATAAGCACCCCGGGCAATGGCTTCATTTCCTGTCATCAGTGTTTTTTTCATCCTTTTCCCCCGTCCTCTATAGATTTCTCTTGTCAATTACTCTCCTGGCTTTCCCCTCACTGCGCTCGATGGACTTGGGCTCCACCAGCTTCACCTTCACATCGATGGAAAGCACGGAGTTTAACTGGCCTCGTATTTTATTTTCCATGGCCTCCAGATCCCGGAAGCTGCCGGTGAACTGGTCTTTTTCCAGCTCCACCTGTACCTCCATATTATCCAGATGGTCCTGACGGTCCACGATAATCTGATAAATTGGTGCCAATCCCTTAATTTCCATTAAAACACTTTCTATCTGAGAGGGGAACACGTTGACTCCCCTGATAATCAGCATATCATCGGTCCTCCCGGTAACCTTCTTCATCCGGGCGGTGGTTCTGCCGCAGGCACAGGGATCCTCCCAGAGAATAGAAATATCCTTGGTGCGGTAGCGAAGGATGGGAAAGCCCTCCTTGGTCAGGGTGGTAAAAACCAGTTCACCCGTCTCGCCGTAACCCAGGGGTTCCCCGGTCTCGGAATCGATGATTTCCGGAATAAAATGGTCTTCAGAAATATGCAGCCCGTTGAATTCCAGGCACTCTCCGGAAACTCCGGGACCAATAATTTCACTTAACCCGTAGTTATCCGTAGCCGTAATCCCCCACTTGGTTTCAATCTGCTCCCGCATGCTTTCGGACCAGGGCTCCGCCCCAAAAAGGCCCAGCCGGAGCTTCAGTTTATCTAAATCAATCCCCAGTTCATGAACCACTTCCGCCATGTACAGGGCATAGGAGGGGGTGGCCACCAGGGCAGTGGTCCCAAAATCCTCCATCAGCATAATCTGCCGCCGGGTGTTCCCTACAGAAGCCGGAATAATGGTGGTCCCCAGCTTTTCCAGGCCGTAGTGCAG
>SKNC01000066.1 GCA_007120745.1 Bacillota bacterium | reverse complement strand
GGAAAGTTTTCCTGGATACAAAGGAAACTAACAGGACTATCACTGTATATATTTCCAGCCTCCCAATCAACATCAGCACACTGAGCAGAATTTTTCCGGCGGGAGGAATAAACGAATAAGTGTTTAATGGACCTACTAGATTTAGGCCGGGCCCCACATTGCCCAAAGTTGCCGCTACCGCGGAAAAAGAACTGACCATGTCAATGCCCAGGCAGGTCATAAACAAGGAGCCAAAAATAAAGATTAGAATATACATTAACACAAAGGCCAGTATACTGGATACAACTCGATCACTAACCAGCTTGTCTCCCAAGCGAATGGGTAAAACCGCCCGGGGATGAACCAATCGATTAATTTCCCTGAGGACAACTTTAAAAACCACCAGGAGACGGATCTGTTTGATGGAACCGGCAGTAGAACCCCCGGAACCTCCCGTAAACTGAAGGAAAAAAATGATGCTGCGGAGCATGGGATGCCACTGGTCATAGTCAGCTGTAGCAAAACCGGTAGTGGTTGAAATGGATACAACCTGGAAAAAGCCGTGACGTAGAGATTCAAAAACATTTCCATAAGTAAAGGTAAATAGATACCAGGAAACCACCAGACTCACAGCCAGTAAAAAAGCCAGGTAAAAACGAAGTTCAAAATCTTTTATAAAGCTTTTTACATTCCCCCGGTACAATGCATAATAAAGGGAAAAGTTAATTCCAGCCATCAGCATAAAAACAATAATTACTACTTCTGTCATGGGATTGTTAAATGCAGCAATGCTTTCATTCCGGGTGGAAAATCCACCGGTAGCCATGGTAGTAAAAGAGTGGGTAAGGGATTCAAAAACAGTCAATCCGCTGAGCAGCAAAAAAATAAACTGCAGGCCCGTAATAATAAAATAAATTAACCACAGTATTTTAGCCGTCTGCGCAATACGCGGCACAATTCGTTCTTTCACCGGACCGGGTATTTCCGCCCTGAAAAGGTGTGAACCCCCTCCCAGACGGGGCAGCACAGCCACAAAAAGGGCAATGATCCCCATGCCACCCAGCCACTGGGTCATGCTTCTCCAAAACAGCAAACCGTAGCCTAAGCTTTCCACATCGTCAATCACCGTAGCCCCGGTAGTGGAAAAGCCGGACATGGCTTCAAAATAAGCATCGATATAACTGGGTAAAGCTCCGGATAAATAAAAAGGTAAAGAACCAAATAAAGCAGCTAGAATCCACCCAAAAGTAACTAAAGCAAAGCTCTCTTTTAAAGTGATATCCTCCAGATATTCCCCAATGCCCCTGAAAAAAACACCAAAAGCCAGGGTAATAATAATACATGACAGAAAAGTCATTACTTCATTTTCCTGGTAGTATACGGCCCAAACCAAGGGGAATATTTTAAATAACCCTAAAAATATTAATAGACTGCCCAACATATGTAGAACTACTTTAGCCCTCATTTTTTTCCCCCCGAATTATATTCCTAAAAATGTTCCCAATATTTTCTGTAGGCCCTTTTTCCGTATAGGTAAAATACTTATCCACCTGGGGGCTTAATTCTGTAATATAGAATATAATTACCCTGTCTCCGGCGTGAATGACATCTTCCCCTCCAGGAATAATAATTTCTTCATCTCTGACCAGGGCTGCCACCAGGATCCCCTGGGGAAGGTTGGCATCTATTAGCTTTTTTTTGGCAACCAGCGCTTTTTCCGATACAATTAATTCCATAATCTCCGCTTTATCTTCTTTGAGGATAGTCATAGATATGACATCCCCTTTTCGAATTAGTTTTATAATCTGAGCAGCAGTCAAAAGTCGTGGGCTTACAATCCTGTCAATTCCGATACTATTGTGAATAATATTATAATTGGGACGGATAACTTCTGATATGGTTACTTTTACACCCAAGTGATCCGCCAATAGCGTTGAAAGCAGGTTTATTTCATCATCGCCGGTGACTGCCACCAGCACATCAGCTTTTCCAATTTCTTCTTCTATTAGAAATTGAATATCTGTAACATCCCCCTGCAGGACCAGGGTTTTATTTAACAGGTTGGCAATCTCTTCCCCCCGGCTGCTGTCTCTTTCAATCAATTTTATCAAGAATTTATTCCCTTCCGCTTCCAGCAGTTCCGCCAGCTGGAGGCCAACTTTCCCCCCTCCGGCTATAACCACCCTGCGGGGATATCTGGGAGCTTTGGTATTAAACCAGGACTGACTGAAAACTTCTGTTTTTCCTAATAGAAAAATTTCATCTTTTAAATGAATTATATCTTCTCCACTGGGAATGACTACTTCCCCGGATTCCCGCAAAATAGCACAAACGATGCATCCGTCAGGGAAGCTAATTTCTGATAATTTTTTATTTAAAGAAGGTGAATCTTCATCAATATAATATCCAATAATTAATACCCTGCCGTCTGCAAAATACTCCACTTCACTTATATTCGGGCTTTTAATCATTTTAGCAATTTCTTGAGCGGCAACCCTTTCAGGGTTGATAATAATGTCAATGCCCAGCTGTTCGTTAGTTAATACCCGGAAATCACCTTCATATTCCGTGTTTCGAATCCTGGCCACCGTGGTTTCAACCCCGTATTTTTTTGCCAGCATACAGGCGATGATATTCACCTCATCAATTTCAGTGACGGCAATTAAAAGCTTAGCCTCACGAATACCAGCTTTTTCCAATATATGCACGCTGGCCCCATTTCCAGTAATCACCATCAAATCCATAGATCCTTCTATTCTCTGGGCCATGACTGCATTTTTTTCAATGACCACTACGTCATGTTCTTTGGAAAGCCGATCGGCCAGTTCCGTACCCACCTGGCCCCCACCAATAATAATTACTCTCATATCTGTCCCCCCCAGTCTTTAATTGACACCTATGCAGTACATTAGAAACAGTTATTTATTAGAAAACCAGGTGCTATCTACCGGGATTTTCTTCTTTATTCCACAAGAACCACAATATCTCCTTTCAAAAAAAAGAACTCCTTGATTGTAAGTTATTTTATTGAACTGCCAACGTTCTAATTTTCACTTTAAACTTTACTTTGCTCTCAACTTTATATTTTCAATGCATTTACCTAAAGAATGATATAACTTTTTGAAATTTTTAAGAAACCTTTTGACATTGTTCTCTCTTCCTAAAATATCCCCTTTTTCCTCTTTCCCTAAAAGCAGCGCCTGTACCCTGACAGGTTCTTCTGTAATGTTTAGATATATATGAAGGGGTACGGATAATATAAACGAGAGTGATGTGTAAAAGTGCACACTTCTATAGGTTTGAAGGTTCCCTATACTGTTCGCCAGCGGGCGAAGCTCTTCAGGAAACAGCAGGATGGTTCCAGTTACAATCTGAATACTCCCTGCTAATACCCAGGATGCCATGAGCATTTTTTGGGCGATATCATATCGGGGCAGGAGTGAACGGGGTT
>SKNC01000012.1 GCA_007120745.1 Bacillota bacterium | reverse complement strand
TCTCTCCAGAAGCAGTCCCGATCCGGATTTTCCCCAAAGCTACCCGGAACTGGCCCAATGGTTCAGCCGGCAGGGCTTCGCTGCCTTTACCTTTAATTTCAGGGGCACCGGAGAAAGCGGCGGGAACTTTGATTTATGGGAATGGACCAGCGACCTTCAGGCGGTAATTCAGTTTTTGCGGCAGCATCCCGGGGTAGACCGGGAGCGTGTTTTCCTGGTGGGATTCAGCGCAGGGGCCGCCGTATCTCTTTATGCTGCTTCCCGGGACCCGGAGATTGCCGGGGTGGTTTCCCTGGCCAGTCCTGCAGACTTTCGGCTGCTGATTAATGAGAACAATCTGCAGGAGGTCTTGAAGGACCTGAGAACCCTGGGGATTCTTCGGGACCCGGACTTTCCCCCGGACCCCACAGCCTGGATGAACAGGGCCTTAGACCTTCAACCCCGGGAATACATAAGTGAACTGTCCCCCAGGCCGGTGCTGATTATTCATGGGGAAGCGGATGAGCTGATTCCTACGGAGCACGCCCGGCAGCTGTACCAGGCTGCCTCTCACCCCAGGGAGTTAATCCTTTTAAAAGGGGCCGGCCACCGGCTGAGGCATAATAAAGAGGCTCTGAGTCGAACCCTATCCTGGTTGAAAGCCCAGATTTGAATCATTTGAAAAATGTTTTTTTCCCAGCCATAACAGCTGTTGTGAGCTGCAGAAATTAAAGTTATCAATAATAATTGTTTATGAAAAATTCAAAAAATTTTTTCTCAATCTCTCCAATATTATCCATTGGTTTGCATGGACTTTCCATATATGTTGGGTTATAATAATCGTAGAAAACCAATGTAAACAGGGAGTTTTTTTGAGCAGTGGATAAATTAACTTATTCTAACAGATAATATTTTTACCAGGCAGTCACGGAATGGCTGTTTTTCATGTTTTTAGGAAGCAAATTCTTTATAATTAGATTTTTTTCAACAATTTTAACGGGAGGTTATAGAAATGGCTGATATAAAATTTGGTACCGATGGCTGGAGGGCTCTGATTGCAGAGGAATTTACTTTTGATAACGTGAGGCTAGTTACCCAGGCCATTGCCGGTTACATAAAGGATAACAAACTGGAAAAAAAGGGAATCCTGGTGGCATTCGACAACCGTTTCCTTTCGGAGGAATTTGCAGCGGCCATTGCGGAGGTGCTGGCGGGGAATTCCATTAAAGTGTTCGTTACCCCTTTCGCGGCCCCTACCCCTGCGGCAGCCTATACGGTGAAAATTAAGGAGCTGGCCGGGGCCATTATGCTCACTGCCAGCCACAACCCCCCTACATATCACGGGATGAAATTTATTCCCCACTATGCGGGGCCGGCCATGCCGGATATTACGGACCAGATTACCGACCATGTGAAAAAACTTCAGGGAAACCCGGGCATTCAGCGGCTGGAATACGAAGAAGCCAAAAAAATGGGCTTCATTTCCAATGTTCAGCCTCAGAACAATTACCTGTACCACCTGAAGTCCCTGGTAAACACCGAGGCAATTCAAAACTCAGGCTTGAAAGTGGTGGTGGACCCCATGCACGGAGCCGGGGTTGGATACCTGGATAAATTTTTAGTTTCCCTGGGATTGGATGTAGTCTCCATTAACTCCAACCGCTGTGCTTTCTTCGGCGGGCTGCTGCCGGACCCGGGGGAGGATAACCTCTCTTCCCTGAAGTTTAAAGTTCGGGAAAACGAGGCGGACCTGGGGCTGGCCCTGGACGGGGACGCAGACCGCATGGGGGTAGTGGACAGCAAGGGAAATTTCTACAGCCCTAACCAGATTCTCATCATGGCTCTGCATCATTTAATTAAAACCCGGAATTGGAAGGGCCTGGTGGCCAGGACGGTGGCCACAACCCACATGCTGGATAAGATTGCCATGGAGCATGATGGAGTGGAAGTGGCGGAAACCCCGGTAGGCTTTAAATACATAGGAAACTTGATGATTAAAAAGGGTGCATTCCTGGGGGGCGAAGAAAGCGGCGGCATCAGCATCCGGGGCCATGTCCCCGAAAAAGACGGGATCCTGGGATGTCTCCTGATGATGGAAATGTTAGGGATGGAAAAGAAAGAACCCTCGGAAATATTAGAGGATATTTATAAGGAATACGGCCGGGTGGTCAGCCGCCGCCTGGACATCCACTGCACTCCCCAGAAAAAAGAAAAAGTATTGGAAATTTTAAAAACCTATGAGCCCGGGATGATCTGCGGAAAACAGGTTCTCACCTCCATCCGTGTGGACGGCTGGAAGTATCTTTTGGAGGACGGCAGCTGGTGTCTCATTCGAGCCTCAGGCACGGAGCCGGTATTCCGGATCTATGCAGAAGCCGCGTCGGAGGGGGAAGTGGCCGCCCTGCAACGGGAGGTCAAAGAGGATTTAACTCTGTAGTGTTTTTGCGGTTACATAGAATCGTTTATTTCTCCAGGGGTACTTTTCCCCAAATCATCCACAACTTATTAAGATAAAAGCTGGAAGGCAAAAATACGCTGAGGAAAGGCTGTTACCATGCTGGATGCATAATCCGTTGAGGGCAGGCTGTCACTATGTTTGAAGGCACATAATCCACTGGGGACAGGCTTTTATAATGATGCGGAATGCCTTACCGGTGCCCCTGCCATATTCAGATAATTTCAAATAATTAAAATTTTTTAATAATTGCAACACAATAATTCTACCTTATATTTGTCCGCACCACATATGTTCCGGGGGTTTCCCCGGTTTTAAAATGGCAGGCGAAAATATTATGTAAAGTAGGATGGCAAAATTGTTTCAATAAATTAAATTTTCCCCGGAAGGAAGACACGGGGAAAACACGAAAACATAAGGTACAAAATAAACAAATTCGACAAACAACCGCCCTTTCTAGTATGTGCTTTTCAGATTCTTCTAACGGCTGCTGTCTTAAATAAATACAGCTGTTATTTTGTCTTTAAGCCGGGTGACTTCATGCCAGGTGATGAACTGACAGTAAAGTATCCTCAGAAGAAGGAAGGATTTCGTCTACATATTTAAAACAGCAGCACAGAAAACACAAAAAGATATATTATGTATACCTTGACAACGAATGCATCCGGTATGATTCCGCTGATATAAAGTGATGTGTTTTTATTTTTTTGAAAACAGGTGGTGATTACCATGAACAGCAGATCTGTGACTTCCTGTGAACTGCCATCATACACCGGTGAAAACATTATAGAAGTTATGGTTCAAAGCCCTCACTGCATTTTTGCCTATTGGGAATTGAGCCAGGAAATTAAGGAAATGGCAACCCGCCACTTCAAGACCGCCTGGTCTCATCTCTCTTATTTTCTCAGGCTATTTGACGTGACTGGAATTAATTTTAATGGAGCCAATGCCAATGAATTTTGGGAATATCCCATTCCCTCCCACTGCAGCAGCTTTTATTTTTATCCTCTGAAGGCAGGGTGCACTTATGTGATTGACCTGGGGGTTAAAAATAACGGGGAGTTCTTGTCCCTGCTCCGTTCCGGAGTGGCTGAGACTCCCCCTGACCAGGTGAGTCCACCCCAGGTGGCGGAGGAGGAAGCGAAGCTGCAGCCGCTGCTTACCCGGGAGATAATCAGGGACCTTCCCACCAGTTAAATTTTTTGCCGGGTGTTTACTTTTAACCTGTAACTCACTGATTTTTGTTAAAATAATGTGTTCTTTAATTAATGTTTTATTTTTTTATCAAATGTAAGGACGGTGTTTTATAATGCCAAAAGGTCATCTTATGATGGTGCTTCACGGGCACCTGCCCTATGTGCATCACCCGGAATCGGAAGATCACCTGGAGGAGAGGTGGTTTTTTGAGGCCCTGACGGAATGCTATATACCGCTGTTAAAGGCGATGGAAAGCTGGATTCGGGACGGAATTGATTTCCGTCTTTGTTTTTCCCTGTCCCCTACCCTGATTTCTATGCTGTGGCAGGGGGAACTGCGGGAAAAATACTGCCGTTACCTGGAAAAACTGATGGAACTTTCGGAGAAAGAGGTGCGGCGGACCCGGGGGCAGTCGGCTTACCATGCCCTGGCCTGGTGGTACCGGGAAACATTTGAGGAAACATACCGTTACTATAAAGAGGAAAAAAATACGGACCTTCTCTCTGCCTTTGGAAAACTGAAGGAAACCGGAAAGCTGGAGCTCTTCACCTGCTGTGCCACCCACGGGTACCTGCCCCTGGTGAAAACCGAAGAAGCAGTGCGGGCTCAGGTGCAGGTGGGGGTGGAGCTTTTTTCGCAGCATTTTGGAGATCCACCCAAAGGGCTGTGGCTGCCGGAGTGTGGATACTGGGCGGGGGTCGAAAAACACCTGGCGGATTTTGGAATCCGGTACTTCTTTTTGGACAACCATGGGGTGCAGTATGCGGCACCTCAGCCCCGGTATGGAATTTATGCCCCGGTGACTCCGGGTAGAGGAGTCTCTGCCTTCGGGAGAGACCCGGATTCCTCCAGGCAGGTGTGGAGCATGAGGGAAGGGTATCCGGGGGATTACCGGTACCGGGAATATTACCGGGATGTGGGATTCGACCTGGATATGGATTACTTGAAGCCCTACCTGCCCGGGGGAATTCGCCGGAATTTAGGGATTAAATACTACCGCATCACCGGGAAGGGGCAGCATAAAGAACCCTATAACCCGGAAGCGGCCCGGGAGGCGGCGGCCCGGCATGCGGAAAATTTTTTATTTCACCGGATAAAGCAGGTGGAACACCTTTCCGGGGAAATGGATCGGACACCGGTGGTGGTGGCCCCGTACGATGCGGAGTTATTCGGTCACTGGTGGTATGAAGGACCGCTGTGGCTGGATTCCCTGGTGCGGAAAATTCATTATGACCAGGATACCGTGCAGCTGGTGGCCCCCCTGACTTGTATGGAGGAGGGACCGCCCCCCCAGGAGGTAACCCTGCACCTTTCCAGCTGGGGGCACGAAGGGTACAGCAGTGTGTGGTTGAACGGGAAGAATGACTGGGTTTACCCCCACCTGCACCGGGCGGAGAAGAAAATGATTGAGCTGGCCGATGAACATCCCCACAGCTTCAGTCCCTACAGCGATGCCTTAAACCAGGCGGCCCGGGAGCTTCTCTTGGCCCAGGCCAGCGACTGGACCTTTATTATTACTATGGGGACGGCGGTGGAATACGCCGAAACCCGGATCAAGGAACACCTGAAGAAATTTAACCGCCTTTATGATATGATACAGGAAAAGAAGGTGGATGCCCGGTGGTTGGAACAGGTAACCCGGGAGGACCCCTTATTTCCACAAATAGATTACCGTATATTTTCCCGCCGGGAACACCTGGAAAAGCAGGCGGTTTTGGAAATAATGAAAAGGCCTTCCCGCCCCAGGATTCTCATGCTCTCCTGGGAATTCCCTCCCCTCACCGTAGGGGGGCTGGCCCGGCACATGGATGACTTGAGCCTTGCCATGGCGGCCCAGGGGATGAACGTGCACATTGTTACCCGGGGGGAAGAGCCGGGACCGG
Organism: Bacillota bacterium; assembly: GCA_007120745.1. Classification (GTDB taxonomy): domain Bacteria; phylum Bacillota; class Dethiobacteria; order SKNC01; family SKNC01; genus Contubernalis. Next base: position 6,938 of record SKNC01000012.1, on the reverse strand, counting down.
TGTATGAAAACCGGGAAGGGGTTCACGTGCACCGGCTGGGAACCTACCAGTTTGAGGGCCATAATTTTAAGGACTGGATTTTTCAGCTGAACCTGATTTTTTTCCAGCATGTCCGAAAGCTCTACCGGGACCTGGGAGGGTTTGACCTGATCCATGCCCACGACTGGCTGGCGGCCTATGCCGCTATTTCCCTGAATAAACATTACGGGATGCCCCTGCTGGCTACCATTCACGCCACGGAGCACGGCAGAAACCGGGGCATACATAACCAGGAGCAGCGGTATGTGCACGAGGTGGAATGGTGGCTGACCTTTGAGGCCTGGAAAGTAATCTGCTGCAGTCAATACATGCAGCGGGAGCTGGAGGACATTTTCTTCCTGCCCCGGGATAAAATCCGGGTGATCCCCAACGGGGTGGACCCGGCCAACCTGCGGCCGGACCCCTTCCCTGAGCAGTGGCGGCTGAACTTTACCCGGCCCCAGGAGAAGATGGTTTTGTTCATGGGGAGGCTGGTCATTGAGAAGGGGGTGGACAACCTCCTGGAGGCTATTTCGGAGATTATCGCGGAGTACCCCCCAGTGAAATTTGTCATTGCGGGAAAAGGCCCTCACGAAGGGGAGCTGATGAAAAAGGTGAAAAAGCTGGGGTTGGAGGACCGGGTGATTTTCCCGGGATTTGTGAAGGACCGGGAGCGGAACCGGCTCTATGCCTGCGCCGACGTGGCGGTTTTCCCCAGCACCTATGAGCCCTTTGGAATCGTGGCCATCGAGGCCATGGCTGCCGGGGTGCCTCTGGTGGTAGGGGATACCGGGGGATTTGCAGAAATCGTGGAGCACGGGGTGGACGGCCTGAAGTTTCCTCCGGGGGATACCTCCCGCCTGGCCCGATGCATAATAGAGCTGTTAAAGGATGGGGAGCTCTGCCGAAGGCTCTGCGGCCGCGGACGGATGAAGGTGGATACCCATTATAACTGGGGAAGTATTGCCCGGCAGACCGCCGGAGTGTACCGGGAAATTCTCCGGGAAAGTGCTGCAGCTGCCGGGGATTCCTTAGAGAAACTGCCCGGGTAATTTTCGGGGAAGCGCAGCAAGCTGCTGCCTCTGGAAAGAGAATAGGCTGCCGGGGGTGCCTTTCAGCAGGCGGGAGGGGAACAGGTGGTAGGAAAACCCTTTCACAGGATTTCCTCTGAAGCAGGATTTCGCCCCCGGGAACAACGAATATAACAGGAAAGCCGGAGTTTTTCTCCTGTTAAAAAATAGGGCGAAATTTAAAGGATTTTTTTAATGAGGAGGGAATATTTATATGAAAGCGGTTATCATGGCCGGAGGCAAGGGCACACGGCTCAGGCCTCTGACCTGCAATATACCCAAGCCCATGATGCCGGTGATGAATCAGCCCCTGATGTATTACACGGTGGAGCTGTTAAAAGAGCACGGAATCAAGGATATTGCGGTGACCCTGCAGTACCTGCCCGGAGTTATTCAAGAACACTTTGGGGATGGGGAGAAGCTGGGGGTAAATCTGAAATACTATGAGGAATATACGCCCCTGGGAACTGCCGGAGGAGTCAGGAACGCTTCGGAGTTTCTGGATGAAACCTTTGTGGTAATCAGCGGGGATGCCCTTACGGATTTTGATTTGAGCAAAGCCCTGAGTTTTCACCGGGAAAAGGGAGGGCTTTGCACTATTGTGCTGACCCAACGGGATACCCCCCTGGAGTTTGGAGTGTGCAGCCTGGATGAAGAGGGGCGGATTACCCGTTACCTGGAAAAGCCCGGCTGGGGGGAAGTGTTCAGCGATACGGTAAACACCGGGATCTATATCCTGGAACCCAAGATTTTTGAGCTCATCCCGGCGGAGACCTTTTATGATTTCAGCAGGGACCTGTTTCCCCTGATGCTGGAAGAGGATATTTCTATTTACGGGTATACGGCAGAGGGTTACTGGAGCGATATAGGGGACCTGGTGCAGTACCGCCAGACCCATATGGATATACTGGAGGGGAAGATTAAAGTTCCCCTGAACGGCACCCGGATTGGGGAAAACATCTGGGTGGGACAGAACACAAAAGTGGATCCCAGGGCGGAGGTCAAGGGGCCTGTTTTTATCGGGGATAACTGCACGGTGAAAAGCGGGGCCCGCCTGGGTGAGTTCACCATAATTGGAGAGGACAATACCCTGGAGAAGGGAGCTTCCATAAAGAGGTCCATTCTCTGGGATCACAATTTCGTGGGCAGTGAGGCGGAACTTCGGGGGACCATTGTCTCCAACCAGTGCATTGTCAAGGCCAAGGCCACCCTGCTGGAGGGGTCTGTCATAAGCGACCACTGCAGCATCGGGATGAACAGCACCATTCGGCCTGAGGTGAAGTTGTGGCCCAAGAAGGTGATTGGGGATAACAGCACCATCAGCACCTCCCTTGTCTGGGGAGAAGGGGTGGGCCGGCAGTATTTTGGCCTGGCGGGGATCCGGGGAATTCCCAACGTGGAAATCACCGTGGACTTTATCACCCGGCTGGCGGCGGCCTACGGCACAGTTCTGGATATGGATTCGGAGATTGTGGTGAGTTCCGACCGGGACCGGTACGCCCAGGTATTAAAAAGGGCCTTCTGCTCCGGGCTGCAGTCCACGGGAATCAATACCATCGATATTGGAGCGGCCACCACACCAGTAAACCGGTATGCGGTGAAAGTTCTCTCGGTGAGCGGGGGGGTCCACATTCGGCTGGTGGACGAAGATAGCGACCCCCGCATACTCATTGAGTTTTTAGATAACTATGGAATCAATACTGATAAAAACTGGGAGAGAAAGATAGAAAACACCCTTCTGCAGGAGGAATTCCGCCGGGCAAATTATAAGCAGGTGGGGGACTTAAAGTATCTGCCCCAACTGGCCGATGCATATGTTGAGAGGCTTGCCCAGGGGATCCGGGGGGATGTAGTGCGGCGCAGGCACTGCCGCATGGTGATGTCCTATGATTATGAAAACCTCTCTTCCCTGCTGATGCCCCTTCTGGATAAGCTGGGATGCCATGTGATTGCGGTAACCCAAAACCGGCCCATACAGGCATCCTATCATAAAGGAAGCAAGCCCGAGGTGCCCAGGGAGTTTCCCCAGTACTATACCCCGGAACACCTGGCCAATTCCGTTCAGGCCAGCGGAGCAGACATGGGGGTGCTGATTGACCGGAACGGGGAAAAGATGACCCTGGTGACGGAGCAGGGTGAAGTACTCAGCGAGGATATGAAGACGGCCCTGCTGGTGATGGTTTCCCTCAGTTCTACGGAGGAAGCTTCCCAGGAGAAAAAGGCGGCAGTACCGGTATCTGCGCCCATGGTGATTGAAAAACTGGCGGAGAAATACCACGGACAGGCAGTTCGAACCAAAACCACTCCCCGGGCGGTTATGGAGATTACCCGGGACAGTTACTTCCAGCTTCACTTTGACGCACTGTACGGCCTGTCGCTGATTCTCGATTACCTGGCTGACAAAAACATGACCCTTTCACAGCTGGTAAAAGAAATACCAGAGTTTTATATGAAAAAGGATATTGTCTCAACCCAATGGCAGGATATTGGAAAAATTATGCGCCGTCTTATGGAGGAGTCCAAGAGCCGGGAGGTGGAAATGATTGACGGAATAAAAATATTTCACTCCAAAGGTTGGACCCTGATTCTCCCCGGTGCGGACGAGCCCGTGTTTCATGTGATTAGTGAAAGTTCCTCTCTCCGGGAGGCAGAGACTTTGACGGCAGATTACGTGAAAAAGATTAAGAAAATGCAGGGTTGAGAGTAAGGAGGTTTTGTGGTGGCAAGGGCACTGGTAATCGGTAACGGCCAACTCTTAATCAACTTTGATAGCGCCCTCAACATGAGGGACCTTTACTTCCCCCACGTTGGTCAGCTCAACCATATCGGTGGTCATCACAACAGCTTTGGGGTGTGGGTAGAGAACCAGTTTTCCTGGTGCTACGAAGCGGACTGGCATCGTACCTTAAAATATAAAAAGGACAGCCTGGTTACCCATGTAACCGCTATCAATCACCGGTTATCCTTAGAAATTACCATAAACGATGCGGTGCATTACCGGGACAATATTTACCTGAAAAAAATGGTGGTAAAAAACCTGACGGACCGGGAAAGGGAAGTGCGGGTTTTTTTTACCCATGACTTTTCAATCAATGAGAGTGAAGTGGGGGACACGGCCCTGTACAACCCCGAGGTTCACGCCCTGTATCACTACAAAAAGGATCGATATTTTTTAGCCAACGGCCGGGTGGGAGATCAAAAAATATTTCAATATTCCACGGGAATTAAACGGTTTGGAGGCGCCGAGGGGACCTGGAGAGATGCCGAGGACGGAAACCTGGCGGGGAATCCCATCGCCCAGGGCTCCGTGGACAGCACCATCAGTTTCCAGATGAAGATTCGGCCCAAAGGGCAGGAGACCCTGTATTACTGGCTGGCGGTGGGGAAAAATTTTAAGGACATTAAGGAATTAAACCTTTTTGTGCTGGACCGCACTCCGGAGCACCTTCTGAGAAGGATTGAGATGTACTGGCGCAACTGGGTGAATAAAAATACCCGGGATTTTGCCAACCTTCCCCCGGAACTGATTGAACTCTATAAACGGAGCCTGTTAATTGTCCGAACCCAGATTGATCGAAACGGAGCCATCATTGCCGCCAACGATACGGAGATTCTGCAGTACAACCGGGACCATTACAGCTACATGTGGCCCCGGGACGGGGCCCTGGTGGCCATCCCTTTAATTGAAGCGGGTTATCCCGAGGTGGTAACCAACTTCTTTCATTTCTGCCAGGATGCCCTGACCGACGAGGGGTTTTTGCTGCACAAGTACAACCCTGACGGTACCGCCGGTTCCAGCTGGCATCCCTGGATCCACGAGGAGAAGACCCGTCTGCCCATCCAGGAGGATGAGACAGCCCTGGTGCTCTACGCCCTGAGGTTCTACTACCGGAAGAATCCCGACCTGGAGTTGATTCAGCGGCTGTACCGGACCCTCATCCGTCCCATGGCAGACTTTATGGTAAAATATTTTGTCCCTGAGCTGAACCTGCCCATGGAGAGCCACGACCTCTGGGAGGAGAGGCGGGGGGTTTTTACCTTTACCGCCAGTTCCGTATACGCCGGCCTGCGGGCCGCCGCCTATTTTGCCTCCCTCATGGCGGACGAGGACCGGGCGGAAAGATATGCCACCATGGCGGATACCATTAAAAAAGGAATATTAGAGCACCTGTATGACGATTCCCTGGGGCGTTTTCTCCGGGGCATCTACCTGCAGGAGGGCAAGAAATATAAAAAGGATTTGATTCTGGAAAGCAGCGTGTATGCGGTTTTTGCCTTCGGCCTGCTGCCGGCCTCGGACCCCCGGGTGGAATCCACCATGAAGCAGGTGGAACTGGGGCTCTGGGCCAAGACAGAAATAGGCGGAGTGGCCCGTTACACCAATGACTACTACTTTCAGAAGTCCCAGGACCTGGAGAGGGTCCCGGGGAACCCCTGGATTATCTGCACCCTGTGGTTGGCCCTGTGGCACATAGAACGGGCCATGGCCCTGGAGGAACTGAAAAAACCCCTGGAAATACTGAAATGGGTACATAAAAAAGCCATGTCTTCCGGGGTGCTTTCGGAACAGCTGCATCCCTACAGCGGGGAGCCGGTCTCCGTGGCCCCTCTGACCTGGTCCCACGCCACCTACGTGCACGTGGTCCTGGCCTACACCGAAAAATACGATGAGCTGCTGATTTCCAGCAAATGCGAATCCATCTGGTAAACTGATTATGGGATAAACACGAAACACATGCAAAGCACGAAAAGCATCGCATTGCCCGGACAGCGGGGGAAAATAAAAAAGGTTTTTGTAGGAGATATTAATGGAGACAAGGAAAGAGGAGACAAGAGAACCGTCCCCTTGTCTTGTGTGGTTAGTTTATGTAAGGAGTGGTTTTTTGGAAAAGGAGAGGCACGAATCATACATTATTGGTGTTGATTTGGGAGGCACCAAGATTCTTACGGTGGTGGCCACGGAGAAGGGGGAGATTCTCCTGCGAAAGAAGGAGGAGACTCCGGCCTTTGAGGGGCCTGCCGTGGTTTTGGACCAGATAGAAAAGGATGTTCAGGAAGTGATTCGGGTCCAGGGCATCGGTATTGAGGAAGTCCGGGCGGTGGGTGTCTGCGCGGCGGGGTTTTACAACCACCGGGAAAAGGTGATTGTGGAGTCCCCCAACCTGGCGGGCTGGAATCAGATTCCCCTGGCTTCGAGGCTGGAGGAGAGAATTGGGCGCCCGGTCTTTGTGGAAAACGATGCCAATGCCGCAGCCTACGGTGAATACCGTTTGGGGGCCGGCAGGGGCAGGTCCCATATCATATATATTACAGTGAGCACCGGAATCGGCGGCGGAATTATTGCCGACGGAGAGATATTTCACGGGTCCCAGGGATATGCCGGGGAGATCGGACATATGACCCTGGACCTGCACGGCCCCCCATGCAACTGCGGGAGCCGGGGCTGCCTGGAGACTCTTTCCTCCGGGACCGCCATTGCCCGTCAGGCCCGGGAGTTGCTGGCCTCGGGCAGGTCCAGCAGGATGTTGGAGGTGGCTGCCATGGAGGGCCGGCAGGAGGTAACCGCCCGGCATGTTTTTACGGCGGCGGAACTGGGAGATGAAGCAGCCCGGGAGATTGTGGACCGGGCCATAGAATACCTGGGGACGGGGCTGGCCGGTATGGCCACGCTGCTGAACCCGGAGATATTTGTGATTGGCGGCGGTGTCTCCATGTCCGGAGATTCCTTTTTCCAGCCCCTGAGGGAGGCCTTTTCCCGCAGGGCGGCGGGCCCGGTGAGGGAAAATGTTCAGATTGTTCCGGCAGGACTGGGAGACGAAGCGGGAATCGTCGGAGCCGTGCTGCTGGCGG
>SKNC01000099.1 GCA_007120745.1 Bacillota bacterium | reverse complement strand
TTCCGCCATCATAATAGAAGATAAAATTGGATTAAAAAAGAATTCCTTATTTGGGACTGATGTAGAACAAAGTCAAGACACAATAGAAAACTTTTCTCGCAAAATTTACGAAGGAAAAAAAGCACAGGTTACAGAGGATTTTATGATTATTGCCAGAGTAGAAAGCTTGATATTAGGTGCAGGGCTTGATGATGCTCTTAATAGAGCCAAAGCTTATATTGAAGCAGGGGCAGATGCAATCATGATTCACAGTAAGGAAAAAAGCCCCCGGGAGATTTTTGATTTCTGTAAGGTATTTAATAAATTTGAGAATAAAGTTCCCCTGGTGGTTGTTCCCTCCTCCTACAATAAAGTGAAAGAGTCTGAGTTAATGGAGGTCGGGGTAAACATAGTAATCTATGCTAACCACCTGATTAGAAGTGCTTATCCAGCAATGATAAAAACAGTTCAAAGCATATTGGAGAATGAAAGATCTTATGAGTGCAGTGATAATTTAATGTCAATTCAAGAGATATTGACATTAATCCCAGGGAGTAAATAAAAATAATAATCCGGGCGCTATAAAGGAGGTCTGGTTATTATCCGATAAATGGACATAAGCATAAGTTAGTCATTTGCAGAGGGCTAAGTTCTTAGTGTAAGTTTATAAAATGATGATCAGCATGATATAGATTACTTGATTTTCTAGATTAAAAATTAAATGATTTAAGGGAGAGATATTATGAAACCTAAAGATTCTTTAAAAGTATTAATCGTAGGAACAGGATATGTGGGATTGACTACCGGGTTATCGCTGGCTTATTTAGGGCATCAGGTATACTGCATTGATAATAATAAAACAGTGGTTGACAAACTAAATGCGGGGATAACGACCATATATGAATCCGGGATTAAGGAGCTTATGCAGGAAAGCAAAAAGAATATCATTTTCAGTGATGAAATTGTAAAATATTTACCGAATTCAGACGTTATAGTAATTGCGGTAGGTACTCCCTCAAAAAACAATGGGGACTGCGATTTGTCCTATGTGGAAGCGGTAGCTGAAGAAATTGGCAATAATTTAAATGGAGAAAAAATACCGGTAATAGTCAATAAATCTACTGTTCCTGTAGGTTCGAGCAGGAGAGTAGAAGCAGTGGTACGTTCCAGGCTGGAACAGAGAGGTATTGACATGGATGTTCTGGTGGCTTCAAACCCTGAGTTCCTAAGGGAGGGAGTTGCTTTGAATGATACCCTTTATCCCGATAGAATTGTAGTGGGAGCGGATGATGTAAGGGCAATAAACCTTTTGAGGCAGATGTATGCCCCTATTTTAGAACAAACGTTTACTCCGCCAAAAGTCATACCGAGACCAGATGGTTTCGAGCTGCCTGCTTTTGTGACCACCAGTGCTACCAGTGCAGAACTTATTAAGTATTCGGCCAATGCTTTCTTGGCTATGAAAATATCCTTTATCAACGAAATTGCCGGCTTAGCGGAAAGAGTGGGAGCAGATATACAGGAGGTGTCCCGGGGTATTGGACTGGACAAGCGTATTGGGCAAAGATTTTTAGGGGCGGGAGCTGGTTGGGGAGGAAGCTGTTTTCCTAAAGATACTCAAGCTATTTTGCACACGGGGTTCCAGTATGGTTATGAGATGCCCTTAATTAAGTCAACTATCGAAGTTAATCAGAGACAGCGTCTGTGTATGGTAGAAAAACTGCAGAGTCTTCTAAAAGTAATTCGGGGGAGTACAATTGGAGTCCTGGGCTTATCTTTTAAACCGGACACTGATGATCTGAGAGATTCCCCCAGCATTGACATAATTCATAGACTTCTGGATATGGGGGCCAGGGTAAAGGCTTATGACCCTGTTGCCATGGAAAACTGTCGGAAAGAGTATCCGAATTTAGAAGTCGAATATGTTGATTCTGTCAGTGCCCTGGTAAATGGTTGTGACGCTATTGCCCTTATTACTGACTGGAAAGAATTTTCTTATATTAACTGGGATGAAGCAGCAAATCAAATGAGACAAAAAATTGTTATTGATGGACGAAACATGCTTCAAAGAGAAGAACTTGAGAATTTAGGCTTTAACTATCGTGGAGTGGGCAGGTAATGAAAAAATTCCTGGTTACTGGAGGGGCTGGGTTTATCGGCAGTCACTTTATAGAAGCTTTGCTGAAAGATGAAAACCAGGTAATATGTCTGGATGATTTCAATGACTTCTATAATCCCCAGTTAAAAGAAAAGAACATCGATGGATTTAGGGACAACGAGAAATTTACGTTGGTTAGAGGAGATATAAGGGACTCTAAACTGGTAGAAGAATTACTGACAAGAGAAAGGCCTGAAGTTATAGTCCATCTAGCAGCCCGGGCTGGGGTTCGCCCTTCAATAAGGGAACCGAAACTTTATGAGGAAGTAAATGTTGCTGGAACTTTGAATTTATTAGAGGCATCCAGGTTGGTGGGAGTTAAAAAGTTTATCTTTGGTTCTTCCAGTTCGGTTTACGGTGTAAACAGTAAAATGCCTTTTTCTGAGGGAGATTCTTTGTTAAATTCAGTGTCTCCTTATTCGGCTACAAAAATAGCCGGGGAAGCTCTGTGTAACTGTTATGCCCATTTATATGGGTTTCCCATCGTTAGTCTCCGATTTTTCACGGTGTATGGTCCCCGACAGCGGCCGGATCTGGCAATCCGGAATTTTTCCCAGTTAATGCTGCAGGGAAAGGAAATAACGTTGTTTGGTAAAGGTGATACGGCCAGGGATTATACTTTCGTAGAGGACATAGTTTGCGGTATTCTATCAGCTGTGAATTATCAGCCCAAAAAACATGAAATATTTAACCTGGGGAACTCTGAACCCATCAAGTTGATTGAGTTGGTAGAAATCTTGGAGGATGTTTTGGGTGTTAAGGCTAAAATTAAATGGGAAGATGAACAGCCGGGAGATGTTCCTATTACTTATGCTGATTTGGATAAATCCGGAGATTTATTAGGGTACAAACCGCAGACCACGATCAAAAATGGGTTAAAGATATTTGTTGAGTGGATAGTGAATAGAAAAGATTATACTCAGGAACAAAGTAATGATTAAGAACGGGGAGCAAATAAAATGATTAATCCAGGGAAATTCTATAATCTATTAAAACAAAACGGCATCAATTTTTTTACCGGGGTTCCGGACTCTCTGTTGAAGGATTTTTGTGCCTATGTAACAGACCATACCCCATGCCATCTGAACATTATCACCGCCAACGAAGGTGGTGCCGCAGCCCTGGCCGCCGGCCGGTATTTGGCTGCGGAAGAGATGTCTTTAGTGTACATGCAGAACTCAGGGCTGGGAAATATCGTTAATCCACTGACCTCTTTGATAGATCCCATGGTCTACAGCATTCCCATGTTATTTCTAATTGGTTGGAGGGGGGAACCCGGGGTAAAGGATGAACCTCAGCATGTT
>SKNC01000037.1 GCA_007120745.1 Bacillota bacterium | reverse complement strand
CGCAGCAGGGGTTCTCCTCCGCTTAAGATAATCATCTTAAATCCTGCCGCCGACAGATCCTCAATTAGTTTTTTTCCCTGTTCTGTATCCAGTTCATCCTGGTCTTTCAATCCGGCATCTCTATAACAATGTTTGCATTTCAGGTGGCACTGCCTGGTAGTATTCCAGGATACAAGCATATCACTCTCTCCCCGTTTAGTGTTTGTAAAGTAAGAATAAAGAATACTATAAAAACTTCTTGTGAATCAGCTGAGCCATGTCCCTGGCAAAATAGGTAAGAATAAGGTCCGCTCCGGCCCTTTTCATCGAGGTCAAAATTTCCACCATAGCCCGGGGACCTTCCAGCCATCCTTTTTCCTCTGCTGCTTTGATCATTGAATACTCCCCACTGACATTGTAGGCAGCTACGGGCAGCAGTGTTTCTTCCTTAACCCGGTGAATAATATCCAGGTAGGCCAGAGCTGGTTTAACCATAATGATATCGGCTCCCTCGGATTCATCCTGCTGAACCTCCCGCAGGGCTTCCCGGACATTGGAAGGATCCATCTGGTATGTCCTCCGGTCCCCGAAAGAAGGAGAAGAACCCGCGGCCTCCCGGAATGGGCCGTAGAAAGAGGAGGCATATTTCGCCGTATAGGACATAATGGCCACGGATTGGAAACCTTCTTTATCCAGGCTTCCCCTGATGGCCTGAACCCTGCCGTCCATCATATCCGAAGGGGCCACCATATCCGCCCCGGCCATGGCATGAGACAGGGCTGTCCGGGCCAGAAGTTCCAGGGTAGAATCATTTCGTATGCGAGCCTCTTCCACCAGGCCGCAGTGGCCGTGGTCTGTGTATTCACACAGGCAGACATCGGTAATTACCAGAAGTTCCGGAAAAGCTTCTTTTAGCTGTTTTACCGCCTTCTGGACTACCTCATTGGGATCCCAGGCAGAAGATCCCCGGCTGTCCTTGTAAGCAGGAATACCAAAAAGAATCACTGCCTTTATCCCCATGGATACAACGTCCCGGGCCTCTTCCAATAGAATGTCCACAGAATATCTAAATACCCCCGGCATGGAGGAAACCGGTTCTTTGACTCCCCTGCCGTGGACCACAAACATAGGATAAATCAGATCATCCAGGGTTACCACCGTCTCCTGGACCATTTTTCGAAGAGCAGAAGTCCTCCGAAGGCGCCGGGGCCTGTTTTCCGGAAAATACATTTTATATCCCCTCTCTCAAGGACTGAAAACTGAAATTTCTAATAAAGCCCAATCCTTTTCATAAGACTGTGATAATATTGTCTAACCCTTGTTCACAATAAGACAAGAGAACCGTCCCCTTGTCTTTCAAGATATGCCGATTTCCTCATCGCTCAAGAAGCAGGCAGGGTCAGACTCCCAATAATCGCCGGTGAACGCTTCGGCCCGGGCCCGGAAATTCCCGTTGCAGAGATGCAGCCAGCGGCAGTCAGCACACCTTCCCTTAAGCAGAGGTTTTCGATTTCTCAAGCTGTTTAAAAACTCGTTTTCCTCATCGGCCCAGATTTCCTTGAAGGCCCTCTCTCTTATGCTGCCCAGTTTTCGGGTACGGGTAAACTGGTCCGGATAAACATCCCCCACACTGCTTATGGAACCCACGGCCATGCCGCTGCGGTTGCCGCCATTAATGGTAAGAAGCTCTAAAATTTCCCGGGCTTTTTCCGGATTTTTCTCCTTTACCTTCATATAAATGTAAGGCCCGTCTGCATGATTATCCACGGTGAGGATTTCCTTTTCCTGGCCTTTTCGGTAAAATTCCTCCGTCTTTTCCATGAGAAGGTTAAGAACATCCCGGGTTTCTTCATGGGAAATATCCTCCTCCATCATTTCCTTTCCCCGGCCGGTATAGACCAGGTGATAAAAGCAGATCCGAGGAATGTTTTCCTCCTTAACCAGGTATAAGATATCCTGAATTTGATGGTAGTTGTGACGGTTGATGGTAAAGCGCAGGCCCACCTTCTGCTCCACTTCCCGACAGGCCCGGATTCCCTGCAGGGCCTGTTCAAAAGCACCCTCTCGGCCCCGAAACCGGTCGTTCAGCTCCCCTATTCCATCCAGGCTGATCCCCACATAGCTGATGCCCGCCTTCTTTATGCTGCGGGCCACCTCCGGAGTGATAAGGGTTCCATTGGTAGATATGGTAGCCCGAATTCCCCGTTGGGATGCCCGTAGGGCCAGGTCAAAAAAATCCTCCCGCATCAGGGGCTCTCCCCCGGAAAATAGAACAACCGGCACATTAAAACCTGCCAGATCATCAATCAGGTTAAACCCTTCTTCCGGGGACAGCTCCCCTTCATATTTTTTAGCTTCTGAACTGGAATAACAGTGTTTACAGTTCAGGTTGCAGCTCTGAGTAGTGTTCCATATCACCACCGGGCCGTTTCCAGGAGAAGTCCCCCGGACCTCCTGCCCGGCACCGCTGCAGTACCGAAGCTGGTCTCCGTAATATTCTGAGCCGCACAAAAGCCTGGTTATGCTGATCAAGTTGTATTCCCCCTAACTTTTCTCCCTGTTATATTTATTCTCCCGCATGTATTTTAAAATGGCTTCCAGCAGTCCCTCCATGGTATAGTGGACAGCCTCCATGTCCACTTCATGTCCCAATGACCTTATGGTTTCACTGGTGATGGGTCCAATACTGGCCAATAGAGCCCTATCTGCCAGCCGGCTTCCCCGTTCTTTTCCCAAAAGATGGAAAAAGTTTTTGACTGTAGAAGAACTGGTGAAAGTGATAATGGGCTTTTCTTTTTGCTCCATTAGTTCCTCAAAGGGAAACTCCGTATCTTCCCCGGGAAGCACGTTGCAGTAAGCAATTACCTCTTCCACCTTCATCCCCATCTTTTCCAGGGCCACCGCCAGTTCCGGCCGTGCCAAATCCGCACGGGGCAGCAGGATTTCTTCACCGGGATGCAGCAGGTTTTTCAACCCCTCAGCCACAGCCTCCGCCCGGTACTCTCCCGGCTGGAATTCCACGGTAAGGCCCAGGTCTTCTACCGCCTCCCGGGTTTTAGGACCGATAGCCGCCAGTTTAACTCCTTTCAATTCCCTGAAGTCTATTTTTCTTTCCCGCATCCGGCGGAAGAAGTACATTACTCCATGAATGCTGGTGAAAACAATCCACCCAAACTCCGCAATCCTGTCCAGACACCGGTCCAGTTCCACGTTGTCCGGAGGTGGAACAATCTCCACCGTGGGAAAGAAAACCGGTTCCCCTCCCAGATCCAGTATTTTCTCCCGAAAAGATCTTTGAAGATGCCGGGGGCGGGTAATTACCACAGACCTGCCAAATAACAGCTTGTTCTCCCACCATTTCAGCTGTTCTCTAAGATTTACCACGCTTCCGATAATGGTTACCGCCGGGGGCTTAAAATCTTTTTCCTCCACCCGGGAAACAATATCTTTCAGGGTCCCCTGCAGGACCTCCTGCCGGGTAAGAGTGCCCCACCGGATTAAAGCCACCGGGGTGTCCGGAGATTTTCCCCGGGATATAAGGTTTTGGACAATGACAGGAAGATTCTTTATTCCCATAAGAAATATCAAAGTATCTTCAGCTTGAGCCAGTTTGTCCCAATCCAGTGCAGAGGATTCCTTTTCCTCCTCATGACCGGTGATTACGGAAAAAGCGGAAACAAAATGCCGGTGGGTCACCGGAATTCCTGCATACGCCGGAACGGCAACCGCGGAGGTAATTCCCGGAACTACCTCAAAAGGAACTCCGTTTTCCGCCAGCAGTTCTGCCTCCTCGCCTCCCCGGCCGAAAACAAAGGGGTCTCCCCCTTTCGCCCTCACCACAATTTTGTTTTCCCCGGCCTTCTTCACCAAAAGCCGGTTTATCTCCTCCTGGGGAAGGGCATGATGCCCGGGTTTTTTACCAACAAAAATTTTTTCCGCTCCTTCCGGAACAAGGTCCAGAATCACCGGGTTTACCAGACGGTCATACACCAGTACTTCAGCACTGCTGATGCATTCCGCTGCTCGTAACGTAAGGAGCCGGGGGTCTCCCGGTCCAGCTCCCACCAGATATACCGTTCCCTTATCCATAATTATCTCTTCATCCTTTTTTGGGGTAATATCCCTTATTTGTACAGCGAACAGTATGGTTTTTACCTTTGTAAGACCAGGTATTTTCTCCACCGCTGCGGCTGCATTAACAATGGTCCTGTAAAATTTTATCGGCGCCCTTCTTTAACAATCTTCGGGCCAGATGTCTCCCTATGAATGCCGCCTGACTCAACGGCCCCGTCAAAGAGTCCTTCAGTAAAACCCTGCCATCGGCGGAAGCAGCCATTCCAGACAGCCGAATCTCCGTACCTTTCAATTCTGCAAAAGCACCTATGGGAACCTGGCAGCCTCCCCCCAGAGTTTTCAGCAGGGCTCTTTCCGCGGTTATGGCCCGGGCGGTAGGTTCATGGTTCAAGAAAGAAGCCAGGTTCATTACCTCATTATCCTCTTTCCTTATTTGAACCCCCAGCGCCCCCTGTCCCACCGCAGGCATACAAATGTTCATGGAAATGATTTCCTGAACCTGATCCTCCAGGTCCAGGCGTTTTAAGCCTGCATAAGCCAGAACCACACCATCGAGACCCTGATCTCTCATCTTTCCCAACCGGGTATTCACATTGCCCCGAATGGGTTCAAATTTCAAATCCGGGCGAAAATGAAGCAGTTGGGACCGGCGCCGGACACTGCTGGTGCCTATCAAAGCATCCCTGGGTAGAGTAGCCAGCCAGTAATCTTTATGAGATACCAGTACATCTCTGGGGTCTTCCCGTTCCGTAACAGCTGCCAGAGTTAACTCCAGATGCTCATCGGTGGGAAGATCTTTCATACTGTGAACAGCGATATCTATTTCCTTTTCCAGCAGGGCACTCTCAATTTCCTTGACAAAGACTCCTTTGCCTCCAATTTTGTCAAAAGTCTCGTTCAAAAATTTATCCCCGGTGGTTTGAATGATTTTAACTTCGCAGCAAAGCTCAGGGTATCGGATCTGTAGTAAATCCATTATCAGATTGGCCTGCGCCCGGGCCAGTCTGCTGCCCCGGGTTCCAATAACCAGTGTTCTCATACGCCCTCCATATCCTGCCCCTGGTATTTGTTGATAATCTCCCGGCACTTTGCCTTCAATCGGCTCAGGTCCCCGCCCTGTACCAGTTTTACCATTTCGGGGTCAGAAATTTCTATGAATATTTTTTTTCGAACTGCGGGATCTTTTATCTCCTGCAGAATTTCTTTTCTGACTTCCCCCAGATAATCCAGGAACAAACTGAATTCTTCTCCAAAACTGTTTTCCAAGTTTCTTTTTATTCTTCCAGAAAGTGAAGGACTTTTCCCTTCGGTAGAAACACTTACTGTCAGAGAACCCCTTTTCAAAACCGCCGGAACCAAAAACGTGCAGAGAGATGGGTTGTCCGCAATGTTTACAGGAATTCCGGCTTTTTGGGCATCTACCGCAACCCTTTTATTTACCTCCCGGTCATCGGTAGCTCCAAACACCAGGCAGCATCCCTCAAGGAAATTACTGCTGTACTTCTCCTGAAAAACAGTAACCTTCCTTTCTACAGAAAGCTGTTCAATCTCCGAAAGAACCCGGGGGCTCACCACCAGAATTTGTGCTCCGTAGGAAAGCAGGTTTTTCACTTTCCGCAGGGCCACCTCTCCCCCGCCAACAATTAAAACCTTTCGGCTGCTTACTTTAACATGTATGGGGTAAAATCCCTCCATTTACTGTTGGCTCCTATCGGATTTTTTTTGGTTTTCTGTGCCCTCTTCTTCTCCGCCAATATCCAGTCTAAACAGTTCACACAAACTGGAAATGCATTCTTCAGCATCTTTTTCCACAGCCTTTTCTTTCAGGCGGAGTACCGGAATTCTTAACAGGTCATTTATAATATTTTTGGAAAGCCGTTCCACCGTCTTTTTTTCTTTTTCAGATAGTCCCGTTAATTTGTCCAGGCAGTTTTCCAGCTGGTCTACCCGAATTTCCTCTGCCCTGGCCCTCAGAGCAGTAATCAGGGGAACCACCATGCGGGTGTTCAACCAGTCCTGAAAGTCCCGGGTCTCCTGAGAAATCACTTTTTCCGCTTTTTTTGCCGCCAGCCTTCGTTCTCTCATATTGGCTTCTAAAACAGTCTGAAGGTCATCAATATTATACAGGTAAACCCCTGGAACTTCCCGAACATCGGGATCTATATCCCGGGGTACCGCAATATCAATAAGAAATATTTTTTTATGATTCCGCTGCTCTATTACCTCCCGCATTTTTCCTGGATTTAAAATAAAGTGCGGAGCGCTGGTGGAACTGATCACAATGTCCGCCTCAGGCATGACCTCCAGCATGTGGTTATAATCCGCCACCCGGCCGCCGAACATTTCTACCAGCTCTACTGCCTGCTGTGTACTGCGATTTACAATAATTAAATCTTTAACCCCTTCATCCCGCAGGTGCTTTATGGTGAGTTTAGCCATTTCTCCGGCGCCAATCACCATGACTTTCTGGTTCTGCAGCACCGGGAAAATCTGTTTGGCCAGGTTTACCGCTACATAGCTCACTGATGCAGGATGGTCATTTATGGCGGTTTCCCGGTGAACCCGCTTCCCCACCACCAGAGCCTGCCTGAAAAGGGCATGAAATATGGTATCTACCCTCTTGTTTTCCATGCTTTTTTGATAGGCTTCCTTTACCTGCCCCAAAACCTGGGTCTCACCCAACACCATGGAATCCAGCCCCGCGGCCACTTTAAATAAATGTCCCACCGCTTCTCTCCCCCGGTAGAGATAAAGACAGTCCTTAATGCTTTTTCCCTGAATTCCTTTAAAATCCGAAAGAAAATCCACCAGGGCTTTGCTGATTTTTTTCTGCCGGGGCCCTGCGCAGTAAATCTCCGTGCGGTTGCAGGTAGAAATAATTACCAGTTCCTCCAGTTCCTCTTTTTCACCGCTGATGGATAATGCTTGAATTAATTCTTTTTCGGTAAAAGATAACTTCTCCCTGATTTCCAGCGGCGCCGTGCGGTGATTGATGCCCAAAGCAAGTATTTCTTTCTCCATCATTATGGTCTCCCCTTATAACTTTTCCATTATTAGTATCTTTTAGGCTGATAAAGTTATACTTAAAAAAGAACGGATATTATTCTCTGATATATATGATAAACCTTCGCCATGCCGCCAGGCCTGTTCCCACCATAAGCAGCATTGATCCTGCGAACAAAACAGAAACCAAAGGCTTATGGCTTACCTCCAGTACCAATACTTCCTCCGGAGGCGGGCTGTCCTTGGCTGACACCCGGATGCGCACGATTCTCTGACCTGCGTCCATAGTATCCACCACAACCTCATCAACCCCACCGGGCAGGTCAACAGCCTCGGACTTTACCCCCTGGGGCGTGCTTTCCAGGGTAGGCACTACTCTTTCCTCCAGGCCATCTTTTTCCACATTCAGTATTACCCCTACCTCAAAGGTACGGGTCTCCTCCTCGTGGGCAGTAAAGTCAAAGTCTGCAAATTCTATATTATATTGATTAACTTCCACTTTCTCCCCCAGGGCCAGGGTTACCGTCTCCCCGGGAAATTCCAGCCTTTCTTCCAGGGGGCTCAAGTACAGGTCCCGCAGCAGCCCTCGAAGGATGAAAGGCTCCCGCATCAACCGGGATTCTCGCCCCGCCAGGTACATCTTCGGATTAGCGATATATTCTCTTTCCCCTCTTTCCACCTTAATCTCAAAGGCATCCTTATCATTTACCACAGTATGGGAAATCAGGGTTAATTGATAGCCTAGAGCCTCCCGGGCCTCCCCCTGCTTCATGGAAATAATTTGGCTGTGACTCATGGCGGAAGAGGTTAAAATTCCTATAAACATCATGGCCAGACCCACGTGGGCCAGGAAACCACCGCTTTTATTGATTCCCCTTTTCAGCGCAGGCCAAAGCACCATGGAATTGGCTCCCAGGGCCAGTAGAGAAGCCCCGATAAAGATTAGTTTCAACGGAGAATAAACTCCCAAAAAAATGGATAAAGCCAGGCCGGCCAGGGCAAAGACCACCGGTCCCCTTACCCTCCGCATGATTACTTTTAGCTCTTCATCCTTCCAGCGCAGCAGGGGACAGAAAGCCAGCACCAGGGCCAGCAGCACCGCGATAGGAGCATTGGTATTGTTGTAAAAGGAGATATCCACATTGGCCGGTTCCCCAAAAAGTCCTGTCAAAATAGGAGAAGACGTTCCCAGGAGAATCAGCAGTGCCGATATGGAAAGCAGCATGGATGTATATGAAAATGCAGACACCCTGGAATACCACTTTTCTCCCTCCGGGGAGGATGGAATATCTTTAAAGCGAAACAGCAGCAGGGCAGTCCCCACCAGGAAATAAAAGAGCATAAAAGCCAGCATGTACGGGTTAAGTCCCGTGGCCGTAAAGGCATGCACGGAAAAATCCGCAAGCACACCACTTCGGGTTATGAAGGTTGCGAAAATAATCAGAACAAAAGTGATATATGCAAAAAAGAAATTTGAACGATATCCAAAAGGCCGAACTTTCTGCAGAAGAATCCCGTGCACCAGTGCCGTGCAGGTCAGCCAGGGCACCAGGGAAGCATTTTCTACCGGGTCCCAGCCCCAGTATCCTCCCCAGCCCAGGGTTCTGTATGCCCAGTACCCTCCCACAATAATTCCAGCTCCCAAAAACAGCCAACCTACTACAGCCCAGGGAAGTGAGCGGGAAGCCCAATTCTCATAATCCTTTTTCCATAACCCCCCGAATGCGTAAGCACAGGGCAGAAGCAGGGCTGCATACCCCACAAAAATAATGGGGGGATGAATAATCATCCAGGGGTCTTTAAGAAGCGGGTTCAAACCAACCCCTTCACAAGGAATTACCGGCATCAGTCTGAAAGGATTGAAAAGAATTAAGAATAACAAAAGAAAAGCCTGTCCCACCAGCAGAAAAAACATCACCGGGCTCTCGTATTCCCTTTCCCACCGGATAATAAAAAGGCCGCAAAAGGCGGCTAACAGCGCCCATAAAAGAAAGGTGCCCTCCTGTCCCGCCCAAAAAGCAGAAACCAGATACTCCAGGGGAAGATCAGTGCTGCTGTGATAATATACATATGCATATTGAAACCTATGGACTATCAGGGCCCATAAAAGATAGATAGAAGCAGCCGTTACCGCCGCAGTCTTTAAATAATAAGCATAGCGGGCAAAGGGCAGAAACCGTTCCCGCTGAAAGAAAAAAGAACCTCCATAAATAATGGCTGCACAAAGAGTAAAGAAGAATGCCGCATATATAGCAATATTTCCTAACAAGTCCTAACCCCCTTCATATTTTGAGGGACATTTAACCAGTATTTTTTCTGCCTTAAAAACCTCTTGATCTCCATCATATTTTCCAACTACCACAACGCTTTCCGCGTTTTCGAAATTGGCAGGTTTAGCTCCGTCATAATGAACCCGGGCCCGGGTTCCTTCAATATCCTCCAGCTCAAATACCAGTTGTCCCGTCTCCAGATTATATCGGGCCTCTTCCATGGTGAAATACCCCATTACCTGTACATTCCTGGCTGCATCAAAAGCTTCCCTAAAGGTAACATATGGGGTCACAGAGGAACCGAAAGCACTGAATGCATATATGGAAAAAACGATAATGACAGCAATCCCTATATAGAATTTAGGTTTCATTTCTTTTCCAACTCCCGAATTTTGAAATCCATTTTTAATAAATAAAGAAATATGCCAACCCAGGATAAAAGCGTAACTACCATTACCACGTAAAGGTCAGACATAAGCACTACCCCCTCATATCTTTTTTAAATTTCTCCTGGAGTTTAATAATCCGCGTCTGCAGGTTATAAATCCAAAAGTAAATTCCTGTAAAACCCGCCAGGGAAGCCAAAAAAACCTGAAGCATCTGCGTGTTCATCTTTAAACGGCCCTCCACGTTAATGATGGGGTCCGGATGAAGAGTGGAATAAACCCTGGGAATGATAAACACTAAAAAAGGTACCGTCAAAAAAGCAAGAATAGCATATACGGAAGACAGCCTGGCCCTCTGTTCCTCTTCCTCTACCGCAGAACGAAGAGCAAAATAAGCGGCATAGATTAAAAGCAGCACAAAAATTGAGGTCTGGCGGGGGTCCCAGTTCCAGTATGCCCCCCAGGTATTTTTCGCAAATACCGCTCCCGTAACCGTAGCCAGAAGGGCAAAAACCGTTCCAATCTCCGCATTAAAGGAGGTGCGCCGGTCAAACTCCATCCGGCCTGTCCTCAGGTACTGCACGGCATTTACCATGGACACCAGGTAAGCCAAAACGGCAACCCAGGCCAGAGGAACATGATAAAATATAATCCTTGAAACTTCCCCCAGCCCTAAAGCCGGAGGAGCGTATAAAAATGAGGCAGCAATTACCAGGGCCATCCAAATGCCTAAGGCAATCTTCCAGGTCAATTTACTTCACTCCTGACTGTGAACTTTTCCGTCACCCGTTTAGTTTCATAACCTACCGATAATTATTACATTATAACTTTTCTTCATTATAACGTTTGTAGTGTCAAATTTATATAGGTAATTCATACCCAATTTTATTTAAAATGTGTGTGATTATCAAGTCTCCCACACGAAGTTAAACAGCAGCAGGGAAACAGTAAACATAATGGCAAAAAAAGATATCAGGATCTGCAGTTCCGCCATGGCCTTCCCCAGGGGAAATCCCTCCAGGGCCAGGCGGGTACCGTTAATGGCTGCTGTTAACAGCGGCAGGAGAATAGGAAAAGCCAAAACCGGCAGCAGATTTCCCTTCACATTGGCCTGGGAAACAATGGCCGCCAGAATTGTTGACGCAGCAGCCAACCCCAGACTCCCCAGGAACAGAACCAGTGCTAAAAGCCCGGGATTACCTACCGGTGGACTGAGGAAAAAAATATAAAAAGGAATTACGATGATAATGACCAAAAAAAGAAGGGACAGATTATAGATAAATTTCCCCAGATACACTGTTTCCGGAACCGCAGAAAGCTTTAACGCATAAACCGTGCCCTTTTCCTGTTCCTTCACAAAAGAGCGGGCCAGCCCCCCCATGGCAGAAAAAAACAGGATAATCCAGATCAGTGCAGAATGCACCACTTCGTCCAGCAGATAAGGCCCTACGGAAAAACTAACCAGAACCAGGGTGGTCAGGGCAAACATCAAAAAAGAATTCAGGGAATACTTGGTTCGAAATTCAACCTTAATATCTTTTTGTAAAATCGCCGCTGCCTGCTTAACCCAAATGAAGAATCCGGTCACCATAACGGGTCACCTCCGTGGGGTCATTGGTGGAAAGGATGACACAGCCCCTCTGCTTCTGCTCTTCAATGACGTCTTTCACCAGGGCATGTCCTGTCTGGTCCAAATTGGAACCGGGCTCATCCAAAAGCAGCAGAAGCGGCCTGTGCAGAAGAGCATAAGCAAATTTAAGGCGCTGTTTCATGCCGGTAGAATACGTGGAAACCATCTTCGCCTTCCACTTATCCAGCTGCACTCTTTCCAGCATTTCCTCTGCCTTTCTACCCTCTTTGGCAAGGCCCCTGACCCGGGCAAAAAAATTTAGGTTTTCCAGGGCGGACAATTCATCATACAACATCAGGTCCGGGGACACATAACCCAGATAATCCTTCTGTTTCTCCCGGGGAATCAGCTGATTTTCAACAGTAAGCCGAATCTCCCCGGCACTGGGCCGAATCAGGCCGGCAATAATTTTGAGAAGAGTGGTTTTTCCAGATCCGTTTGGGCCTGAAACCACCAGGCAGTTTCCCTGGCTTACGGTTTCCTGAACCCCACTGAAGATTATCTGTTCATTATAGGTTTTGGTTAGGTTATCCAGCTCAATGGATATCAATGGTGTCCTTCCCCTTATTCGCGAGTATAATTACATTTGATATAAAACCTTTATCCCGTATACCACCTCCCTTAAAATATCACAACTATAACAGGAGGTCAAACTCCCTTTAAATATCTTAACATAATGATACACGTTTTAGGCATAAGCTTTTCTTATCCCCGTTAGCGCACCTTATACCCCTTGATAAATATATCATGCCACAAAAGAAATATAATGATGGTCCAGAGCCTGCGGCTGTGGTCAGCCCGCCCCTGCAGGTGTTCGGTGAAAAGCTTTTCCACAAAGCTGTAATTGAAGTATTCGGGAGTAAAGCTGTTTGTTAAAATTTTGTGTACCGGTTCCTTTAATTCTCCGGCCAACCATACCCGGGTAGGCACTGGAAAACCCCTCTTGGGCCGACGAATTACCTCCCGGGGAAGCATATCTTTAAAGGCCTGCCTCAAAGCGTATTTGGTGGTGCCCGCTTTTATCTTATATTTTGTTGGGATGGTGGCGGCAAATTCAAAAACCACATGGTCCAGGTAGGGAACCCTGAGTTCCAGAGAGTTTGCCATGGTCATCTTATCCGCTTTGGCCAAAATGTCTCCGGTCATCCAGGTATGAATATCCAGGTACTGCATCCGGGTAACTTCGTCATGTTCTTTAATCTGGCTATCGAAGTACCGCCGGGTTACCTCTTTATAGGAAACCAGGGGCATTCCCTCCCGTAATAGCTGCTTTTTTATAGTGTCCCCAAATATGAAGGCATT
>SKNC01000003.1 GCA_007120745.1 Bacillota bacterium | reverse complement strand
TGGCTACCGCCATGGCCAACGACATGGGCGTGGACGTACCCCGGATTCCTTATGTAGCCAGTGCACCGGAAGCCATGAGTGAGAAAGCGGTTTCCATCGGGTCCTGGGCAGTGACCTTAGGCCTGCCGGTACACGTTGGAGTCTGGCCTCCCATTCAAGGAAGCCCGTTAGTAAACGATGTAGCCCAGCTGATTGCCCATGACGTATACGGCGGATTCTTCTACTTCGAATCAGATCCCGATGTAGCTGCAGAAAAGCTGCTGTATCACCTGGACTACCGTTCCTGGAAGCTGAAGATACAAAAAGAGACTGCCGAGAAAGTCGGTACCGACCTGATCCACCTCTGGTAGTCTGTTCATGTAAAAAGGAAGCCGGAAGGACAGTTTCCTGACTCAATTACATTCGGAGAATCATAAAACATAACAAACAGTAAGCACAGCTTTATAAAAAGCGTTCCTCCTTCAAAGAAGGGGGAACGCTTTTTTTCGGGGTCTGCTGCCCGGGAGGATGTCATATAAAAGGAATGTTTTAAATAAAAGATGATTCATGCCTGACCCCAAAGTAAAAAATTTATGAAGAACTAATTAAAAAATGAGCTTTTGGGGCAGGAAAATAAAAAATTTCGGGGAAATAAAAATAACGAAAGCTAATTTTGGGCTTTGTGCCGGAATAGTGGAACTTATTCCCAGGATAAAGGTTGAATTGAGATGAAATTTTTTTATTTTATTTCGGAATGTTACTTTCAAGAAAATTTTTTTTATCCTTCTGTAATATGCCAGAAAAACCGTGGAAGGCCCTGTTTGCTTGTGAACAAAAGAACTTAGTGGAAAAAAAGGATTTTAATTAAAGCCGTCGAATATATATCAAGGGTACATGTAAATGATGCAGTCATGAATGAAAATTATATATATGACATTATTATAGGAGGTTTTGCAGAAGTGAAGATAGCCGTATCTGGAAAAGGCGGTGTAGGCAAAACAACCGTAGCGGCCAACCTGGTAAAGGCTTTTTTAAAGGACGGTTATAATGTGTACGCCGTAGATGCAGATCCTGATATCAGCCTGGGGCAGACCTTAGGTTTTCCCTCGGAGGAATTGTCCAAGTTGACCCCCTTAGTAGAACTAAAAGAAATCATAGATGAAAAATCCGGTGGAGGGGGGCTTTTCTTTGACCTCAACCCCGATGTGAATGATGTTATCGATGATTACAGTTTGAAGCAGGGAAATGTTACTCTGCTGAGAATGGGAGGTATAAAACAGGGAGGTTCCGCCTGCTACTGTAAGGAGAATACCTTCCTTAATGCTGTACTGAATTCTCTCCTTTTCGATAAAAACGATGTGGTCATACTGGATATGAGCGCAGGGATCGAACATCTTACCCGGGGGACCTCTGACGGGGTGGATATGATGATTATTGTTACTGAACCCACCAGGGTTAGCGTGCAGACTGCCAGGGTTGTTCAAAAACTGGCAGGAGACCTGGGTATTAAAAAGATAAAAGTTTTGGGTAATAAAATTAGACACAAAAAGGAAGAGGAATTTATTCGTTCTCAATTTACAGAAGATGACCTGATAGGAGCCTTGCATTTTGATGAGGGCGTATGGGAAACCGCCATGTCTGAAGATAAGGGTGTGCTGGCGGAAGAAGAGTTATTACCCAACCTGGTGGAAGTTTATGAAAAAATCCTGGAGGAGGTGAAGGGTTAGCAAAGTCGAAGGCATCATTTATTTAGGACACATTGCATGCGCTGTAGAGGTTTATGGAAAGCGCGTGCTGTGATTAAAAAGATTCAAGGAGGTTAGGAAAACGTATGTCTGCTAAAAAAGAAACGGATATCATGAGAACAGCTGACCCGGCGGCCATAGAGGTTCTGGATCAGGTCAAAGACAAGGGTTACGACACCGCTTTTCAGCGGTTCCTGGACCAGCAGCCCCAGTGTAACTACGGGGGCCAAGGAGTCTGCTGCAGATTCTGTCTGCAGGGTCCCTGCCGGATCACCAAGAAAGCGAATAAGGGTATCTGCGGTGCCACCGCTTATACCATAGTGGCCCGCGGTATTGCCCGGGCAGTAGCCGGTGGAACATCCGCCCACTCCGACCACGGTCGTCACGTAGCTGAGACCCTGCTGGAGGCTGCGGAAGGCCATGCGAAAGACTATAAAATCACCGATCCCGATAAGCTGAAGAGGATTGCCGACAGAGTTGGCATCAGCTATGAGGGCAAAGATGACAATACACTGGCTGCTGAAGTAGCCAAACTGGCCCTGGAGGATTTCGGGACCTATAAAGGTGTTCCCCCGGTGTGGTTAACCACCACTATCACCGAAGGCCGCCTGAAGAAGTTTAACGACTGCAACATTCTGCCGGCCAACGTGAACGGTTCAGTGGTAGAGATTCTGCACCAGACCCACATTGGTGTGGACGCCGATCCCGTTAACATCATTTTCGGTGCTCTGAAGACTGCCCTTTGCGACTACACCGGCATGCATATTGCCACCGACCTGACTGACGTTCTGTTCGGTACTCCCAAACCTGTGAAGTCCGAAGCCAACATGGGAGTCATTGACACCGAGATGGTGAACCTGGTAGTTCACGGACATAACCCGCTTTTGAGTGAAATGGTAGTAAAAGCGGCTAAGGAAATGACTGCGGAAGCTGAAGCTGCCGGAGCTAAAGGCGTGAAGTGCATGGGTATCTGCTGCACCGGTAACGAAGTATTAATGAGGCAGGGTGTTCCCATCGTGACCAGCTTCTCTTCTCAGGAACTGATTATGATGACCGGAGCCATCGATGCTTACGTGGTGGACGTTCAGTGCATTATGCCGGGTCTCAGGGCGGTAGGCGAGTGCTTCCACACCCGGATTATCACCACATCTTCCATCTCCAAGATTCCCGGCTCCTACCACATTGCCTATAACGAAAAGTATGCCATGGAGAATGCGAAAGACGTTGTAAGTAACGCCATTGCTGCCTTTAAAGAGCGGAAGCCTGGGGTAGTTCAGATTCCTAAGGTGAAGAACACCGTTTTTGCCGGGTACAGCTTTGAAGCCATGATGGAGATTTTTGGCTCCGTCAACAAAGAGAACCCCATCCGGGTCTTAAACGATGCCATTATGGAAGGCCAGCTGAAAGGTGTGGCTCTGTTTGCCGGCTGCAACAACCTGAAAGTGAAGCAGGACCACAGCCACAACACCATTGCCAAGAAACTGGCAGAGAACAACGTATTTATCGTAGCCACCGGTTGTGCAGCCCAGTCATATGCTAAAGAGGGCCTGCTGAATTCGGATGCCATTGATAAGTATGCCGGAGACGGCCTGAAAGCCTTCTTGAAGAAGCTTTCCGATGCCAGCGGCCAGGAGCTTCCCTTGATCTTCCACATGGGTTCCTGCGTGGATAACACCCGGGCCTATGACCTGGCTACCGCCATGGCCAACGACATGGGCGTGGACGTACCCCGGATTCCTTATGTAGCCAGTGCACCGGAAGCCATGAGTGAGAAAGCGGTTTCCATCGGGTCCTGGGCAGTGACCTTAGG
>SKNC01000105.1 GCA_007120745.1 Bacillota bacterium | reverse complement strand
TATATATATACGAATAGCCCACAACCAAATAACCTTTGGAGTTTTAGAAACAGGCGATTTCCTATTTCCAGAATATAGCAGGGAATATTTAAATTTTGCGCTGTGTATTGTAAGAGTGGCGGGACTGGTTCTGTCCAATGTAGAACATTATGAAAAACTGGTGCAGTCCGAAAAGGCACTCAAGTACATCAGCTATCATGATGCATTGACGGGCCTTTATAACCGCAGATTTTATCATGAGCTGCTGGAAGAATTCAATGAGGAAATGTCCCTGGCGGTTTTTGCCTGCGATATAGATGGCTTAAAATTTGTGAATGACAATTATGGGCACCTGGAGGGAGACAGGCTGATTTCGATGGCTGCCGGAGTTTTAAAAAAATGTTTTAGAGAGTCGGACATGATTGCCCGAATCGGGGGTGACGAATTTGCCGTCTTTGCTTATTATTGTGACCGGGCGTCGGCGGAAGAACTGGAGAAAAGAATCTATGAAGAAATAAAAAAACAAAACAGCGGCAGGGAAAATCCCCGGTATGACCTGAGCATTTCCGTGGGGTTTGCCGTGGCGGAGGAAAGCCCAATCAATCTAGAAAACCTGTTTATCGAAGCGGATAGAATGATGTACAGGAATAAGGCGGAGAAGAAAAAAAAGGTCAGGCAATGGGATATTTTTTCAAAAAGGAAAGCAATTAAAACGGTAGTAAAGAGGGAAAGCAATTAAAACGAAAACGGCGGCAGCCGTTTTTTAATTTTCAGAAGAAACAAGACGATATACTTTAAAATGCAGCGGGAAGGGATATTGTTATTTCTGGCGGCTGAGCATGGTTTCCGCCAGGTTTAAAAGGACGGGCTTAGCAGGAGAGGGAGGAAGGCTTTGAAGGCATTCCTTGGCCCGCATCACCTGGTCCCGGGCCTTCTGATACGTATATTCCAGGGCACCGCTTTCTTCAATATACTGCTGCACCCGTTCCAGGGTTTCAGGACGGCAGTCCTTTTCCAGAAAGATTTTTTCAATTTCCGGGCCGTATGCGGGATGATTTAATAAAAATAACAGGGGATAATTCAGGTTCCCCTGGGCCAGGTCGCTTCCCACGGGCTTTCCCGTCAGGGGAGAGGCGGAGAAGTCCAGCATATCGTCGGTCATCTGGTAGGCGTATCCCAGGTGCAGGCCGTAATCCGACAGGCGGTCCATCTGTTCCTGGGGCATATCGCTTAAAATCCCTCCCACCCGGCAGCAGCAGGAGATAAAAAAGGAAGTTTTTTTGTATACCTGTTCCAGGTAGTCCCTTTCGGTTTTAGAGGGATCCCAGGCTTTCCTGGCCTGTTCCACCTCTCCTTCACACATCAGGCTGATATTTTGAGTCATCAGTTCCAGCACCCGGTATTCCCGGCTTCGGGTTAAAAGTTCAAAAGCCCGGGCAAAAAGGTAGTCTCCGGCCAGCACCGCCATGTGGCAGCCGTAGCGGCTGTTCAGCGTTTCCTTTCCCCGGCGCTGGGAAGAGCGGTCGATAATATCGTCATGTACCAGGGATGCGGCATGTATCAATTCCGCCGCAGTGGCGGCGTTAACCACCGATAAAGTTGAATGGGGATAAAAGGATGCGGATAGAATAACTAAAAGGGGACGAAGCCTCTTTCCCCCCTTCAGCATATTTCCCGACAGCTCCGCCATCAAGAGGCTGGGAGAGGACACGGATTCCTCCAATTTCTTTTCCACCAGTTTTAATTCCGGCATAAGACGAATTTCTTTGAGAATTTCTTTTACTGTGGCCAAGGAGACACCTTCCCTTCTTCAAAGTTCTGTAATCATATGTAATCATGGGGACGGTTCTTGTAATTATGCGACAACGGCCGATTCTTGGGTGTCCCACGATGAAAGAAGCGTTGCTATATGTAGCTATAGTATTTCCAGAAACGAAAAAATAAAACAATTATTTACAAAATTGAGGTGCTTGATATGAAAGAGCAGCAGAATGAGCTGGTGGTTATGGTGGGGCTGCCGGCCTCGGGCAAATCCACGGTCTCCCGGGACTACCAGCGCAGGGGCTATCACGTGGTAAATCCCGACAGCATCCGCCTGCGTTTCGGGGTGCAGTACAGCGGCGAGATCGAAAAGGAAATCTGGACCATTGCTTATTCGGAACTGAAGGGTTTTCTAAAGCTGGGGAAAGACGTGGTTTTCGATGCCACCAACCTGACCCGTTCCCAGCGGAAGCCCCTGGTGCAGATTGCTAAAAGCTACGGAGCCCGGGTTATTGCCCATACCCTGTTTACCCCCCTGGACCGCTGTCTGGAGAGAAATGAGGAGAGAGAGGCTCCGGTGCCCCGGGAGACCATTATTAAAAAGGAGCAGGTGCTGATTCCTCCCACCCGGGAGGAGGGGTTTGACCAGCTCTATGAAACCCGGGGGTGAATCTGCATGAGTCAGGACAGCCGGTGCTCGGGGAATACCTGGGGGTATAATGCTGGAGAACCGTCCCCTGAACTACTGAAAATAACTAGACCTGCTCAGCATGATGTGACATTTCCCGGGAAATAATTTAAAATATGTCGGCCGGCTCACTTTGGAGAAAAAGCAGGAATTTTCAGCTTCCGGGTAGAAATAGGCTCTATGTCCGGTTAATGGATAGAGCCCGGGCTTTTGTTTGGGAAGAAAAGATTTATAAATGGAGCAAGAATCGAGAAGGAAGTGAAACCTGTGGCAGTGGAGACCCGAGAAGAGATCTTTTCCCTGAAGGGACGGGAAATTAAGCTTTTGGTGGTGAAGGATATCGAGGCCCTGGTGACCAACCCCAATGATGAGGACAATATACCTTACTGGGCGGATATCTGGCCGGCCTCCCGGATTATGGCATCTTACATATGGGAGGAGATGGATTTTACCGGACAGGAAGTTTTGGAGCTGGGGGCCGGACTGGGACTGCCGGGAATCGTGGCAGGCCTTAAGGGGGCCAAAGTGACTTTTTCCGATTACAAGGAGGACGCCCTGGAAATTACCCTATACAATGCCAAAACCAACGGGGTGAAGGATGCGGATACTTTTCTTGGAGACTGGCGGGATTTTCGGCTGGGAAAAAGATATGACTGGATTTTGGGTTCCGATATCCTGTATAACCCCCGGTTGAATCCCTTTGCGGAGAGGATTCTTTTAGATAACCTGAAGGAAGAGGGGAGCCTATTAATTACCCACGCCCGGAGGCCCTCCACCTATGAAGCCCTGGAAAGACTGAAGCTGGCGGGGAATTTTGATGAGGAGGTTCGGGAAGTGGCCATCACCCTGAAGGACGACTATTATCCCAACTACATGATTGCCCTGCACCAACTGCAAAGGAAAGAGAAAAATGTTTAAATTTTTGCTGTTTGACCTGGACGGCACTCTGCTCCAGGTAGATATGAGAACGTTCTTAAAAGAATACTTTCGACAGTTAGGCGTTCACCTGAGCCCGGTGATTGACCCTGAGGAGCTGAAGGAGCACCTGGAATTTGCCACCTACCAGATGATTGTGAACCAGAACCCTGAGAAAACTAATAAAGAGGTGTTCTGGGAGGTGTTTATAGACCTGGTGAATTTGCCTCAGGATTATTTGGAATCTTTAATTGATGAGTTTTACCGGGACAGGTTTAAAAACCTCATGCCTTATACCCAATGTAAGCCCGAGGCCCCGCAGGTAATGGACCAGGCGGAAGCTTTGAATTATCAGCTGGTTTTGGCCACCAATCCGGTGTTTCCTTCTTCCGCCATCTATCAGCGAATGCAGTGGGGAGGGGTGGACCGGTACGACTACCGGCTGGTGACCACCTATGAGAACATGCATTTTTGTAAACCCAACCCCTGCTACTACCTGGAAATTCTTGAGAAGGTAGGGGCGAAACCCGAAGAGTGCTTGATGATTGGAAATGATGTGGACGACGATCTGTGTGCTGCAGAGGTGGGCATAAAGACGTACCTGGTAGAGGACTTTTTAATCAACCGGAACCAGCGGCCCTTTGAAGTGGATTACCGGGGGAAATTAAAAGACCTGCCTGAATTTCTGAAGGAAGCCGCCGGGGCCTCCCGCCGCACCTGAGGGCCAGGAATTTATAAAAAAAGATAAAGGGATATTAAGGGATTTTAGTAGAAAATATAGGTATTTGCAACAGGTTTTGTGATAAAATAACGAGATATGGAGGGTTGAATATGAGCAAAAAAAAGAAAAAAGCAAAAACGGGGCCCAGGAATCCCCTGGCGGATAGGCCCCTGGAAAAGATACTGGATATTCTCATTATGGAGGGGGTCAAAGACGACTATGACCCGGTGATGGAAGTTCTGCTGCAGCGGCGGCAGGAGGCTGTGCCCAAAATCATGGAAAAGATTAAAAGCAAAGAAGGGGCACATGAACTGTCCAACCTGAGCGAAGCCCTGGCCATGCTGTGTAAGGACGAAAAAGAGTTTGAAGGATACAAAGAAGAAATATTTAAACAGGAACCGTCAAAGGCGGACATGATGATATCCGGATACTGGAGGCTCCCTGAAATCAGCGACAGCCAGTGGATCTGGGAACGGTTGAAGAAGGCCTTTGTGATTGATGAAAAGCTGCTGTACTACCAGCTTTTGATGGACCGCTTTTTAGAACCCCAGGCTCTAAAGGAAAGCCTTACCTTTATTATGAGAAAAAACTTGACCAACTTAATCCCTTATTATCGCAAATCTCTGGTCCAGTTTCTAACTTATAAAGGGCTTTCTCCCCTGATGGAGGATATTTTACAGCTGCCCCGGGAGGAATCGGTGCTTCTGTCGGGAGCCTGGAACGAAGTGGGGAAAGAACAGTACCCCACTAAAACCCTGAGGGGACAGGAGATTCATCCCCTGGGGGAAGATGAGCTGCTGAAGGAGCAGGAGAAAATGCTGCGCCTTGGACTGGATAAAGGTACGGAGGCCCAGCTGAATGCACTAATGTACGTGAAGCGGTCTCATCCCATGCTGAATGAAGCCATCCTGCCTTATCTGGAATCTCCCAACTGGAGGGTCAGGTTTGAGGCGGTTTACCGGCTTTTCCCCCACGAAGATCAGAAATATGTGGATAAACTGTGGGAAGTTTTCGACAGCCCCGATGCGTATATGGAGGAAAAATATGCAGCAATTTCTGTGCTGACTACCTGCGGTTTGGACATGGTAATTGACCGATTAATTGAAGTGGTCAAGGACCCCAACCAGACCATCTCGGTTCGTCTTTCCATTCCCGCCTCGGTTATCCTTCCCAACAAGGAGATGCTGGAGAAGCTGAAGCCCACGGCCCTGCTGATTCGCTGGGTAGAATTTTTAAGGGATATTGTCTATGATGTGGAACAGCCTTTCCTCGTCAGATTTTCAGCGGCCAGCAAGCTGTCGGAAATCTACATGGAAAACTTTACCTCTTTATGGAGCGATATGGAGAAGCAGCTTTACCTGCTGGGTACCGGTGTGGATGTCATTACCGACGTATTTACAAAATACGGTCTGGAAATTGTGGAGCCAATGATTTATCTGCATCAGATTATGCAGGAGTACGGAGAAGAATCAGGGAAAGACTTTGAGATCCTGAGAAAGCTGGGCCCTGGAATTAACGAAAAGCTGCTGGAAACCGTAAAGGGAGAAGACATCATCGCCCAGTACAGTGCCCTGAGGCTTTTGACCATTCACCCGGAGGAAAAGTCTGCGGAAGTTATTTTGGAGATGCTTCCCGAGATGATTGAAAACGAAAGGTTTATGCTGGTGCGGACCATTTCTCAGGCTTTATCTTTCTTCCAGGAACACCGGGTGAAGGTGGCGGATCCCCTGCTGGAAATCTTAAAGCAGCCGGGTCTGGACGAATATGTGATTCAGTGCCTGGTGACCACCCTGTGTGCCCTGGGACAGCCCCGGGTTCTGCCGGTGCTCTTCCAGCGGATTGAAGAAGGAAAAATCTACGGCGTGGCATTTGGACAGATGGCCATGGCGGTGGGGAACCTGTGCAAAGAACGGCCCCGGGCCTTTGAAGTGGTGGAAGAGAAGCTCGACGACCAGGAGCGTCCCCAGCTGAGGGAATTTGCCGGACAGGTAATGCAGTACCTGATGCAGGAAAGGGAAGCGGAGATGCAGCAGAGCCAGCAGCCTCAGCAGTAATCTGAAAAATAAGCCTAAGGGGTTATAATTAAGAAGTTTGAAAATACTATGATAGATAGAGGATATAAAACATGCCGCGGAGACAGTTCTCCATTGTTTCATTGCTAACTCAGTTCTGCATTGGAAAACGGTCTAAAAGTGTCGTATTGATTTAGACTTCCTGGTGAAAGGAGAACAGGAAAAATGCTTACCATGAAAGTGAAAGATGTGGTTTTTGACCAGATGTTAGGTTCCGTGGTTCTTCTGGTGAATTCGCAGGAAACAAAAATACTGCCCATCTGGGTGGGCCTTTTTGAGGCTCAGTCCATCGCCATTGGACTCCACCAGATGGAGACTCCACGGCCCATGACCCACGACTTGATGAACAGCCTGTGCCAAATTCTGGGGGCGGAGGTACATAAGATCGTGGTCAGCGATATCGTGGAGGGGACCTACTACGCAGAGATTTACTTGAAAAAGGAAGACCAGGATATTGTGGTGGATTCCAGGCCCAGCGATGCCATTGCCCTGGCCCTGAAGGTGGGAGTGGAAATATTTGTTACGGAAAAAGTGCTGGGCCAGGCCATGGATACGGAGGACCTGGATGAAGATAAGAAAGAGGAGCTAAAGGCCTTATTGGATTCCTTAAAACCGGAGGACGACGACAAGAAGATTTTGCACTAGTGAGATTAAAAAAATCAGTGATTATGTCAGGCGCCAATGCGCCTGTTTTTTTTGCTCAGTTATTGTCAGGCAGCCGGTGCCGTATTTTTCAAAAGGGTTAATTCTCCCTGCAGGAAGTTTACGGGCACAAAAAATATTTTTCTTCTCTCCTCACAGGTGTGCAGAAAATTGTCATCCTGGTCGATAGTAATAATAGCGTACGACAGCCTCATGGGGTAAATAGTCCCCGAGAATTTCCTCCGTTTTTTCTAATAGTACTAAAAAATAGCCTGCCAATATGCTGTGAAGTACTGTTTTATTTTATCCGGAGGCATACAGGCCATGCTGTTAACATAATATTTGCCAGGAAGGGGAGGTACTTTGGAAAAGGGAAAAAAGAGCCAACCGGTAGTTGATTTATTCGAAAAAGAATTTACGTGTCCTTTCTGTGAAAAAGTTTTTATCAGTAAAAGAGTTAAAACCAGCAAGGTTCGGATTCAATTTGTGGATTCTGATTTTTGTACTTTTTACCGGGGTGAAAACCCGCAGTATTATAATATTTTGGTCTGTACACACTGCGGGTATACTTATACCGAAAATTCTAAGTTAATAGACAAAACAAATCGGGACCAAATTCAGCAGTTTCTAAAAGAAAACCCCGTGAAGTTTAACTTTGGAAACGGCCGAAACCATTTTTTAGCCATAATCGTCCTGGACCGGGTTTTCGAACTGGGGAAAATATTAAAGGAACGGAATGTGATTTTAGGAAATTATAAACTGCAGTTGGCCTGGATTTACCGGGTTTTAAAAGAAGAGAAATCAGAAAAGAAATGCATGGAGGAGGCTCTCTTTTATTACAATGAGGCGTATGAAAAGGACCCTCACCTGGTGGACCTGGCCAAAATTCTGTACATTTTAGGGGAACTTTATAGAAGGCTGGGGGATGAAAGAAAAGCAGTACAGTACTACTCCAGTATTGTCAACGACAAAAAGATTAATGATCGGGCCATCATCCGAAAAGCCCGGGAACAGTGGCAGGTGGTGAGAGGATTTACTTCTCAGGATTGATAGACGGTGCTATTTTTCATAAGGTCTTTGAGTCAGAATATCCTCAATGACATGCCAGATTTCCGGCCGTTCAAATCCCCGCCTCCAGGAGGCCACCCCGGCCAGGTCGTACTTTCGGACCAGGTGAATCCGGCTGGCCATAGAGGTTTCTTCTTCCAGCCAGGTTCTAAAGCGGCCTTCCTCCGTGGTGAATTCGGCGTAATACTGCCCGGTTCTTTCATCCCATTCCGGTTCGACTCCCTTTTCTTTCAGCAGGTTTTCTATGCCGGCCATGGAATAAGCCCTTGAGGAAACCTTTATACCGTCTCCATCCTCCTTCTCTTCCTCCTGCCAGAGGCGGGTGTAGAAGGGGACTCCCAGAACCAGTTTTTCCGGCGGCACCTCTTCTAAAATAGCCTCCAGGTTTCTTTCCACCCAGGGAAGGGAGGCTACGGAACCCGCTGTGGGACTGCTGCCCCAGTGTTCGTCGTAGGCCATGACCATGATATAGTCGGCGGCCTGGGCCAGGGCTTTCCGGTCATAAATTTGGGACCAGTGCACGCTGGTGGAAATAAAGGTTACATCCACCGAAAGGGTCATATCCTTTTCATGCAGCAGGGGAGCCAGCTCCCGGGTAAACTGCACGAAATTTTCCTTATCCTCCAGGTACATGTTTTCGAAGTCCAGGTTGATTCCGTCCAGCTGGTAGAGGTCCGCGTAGATCAAGAGCTGGTTAATCATGTACTGTCTTTTTTCAGGGCTGCCCAGCACCGACAGGGTCAGGTCCCGGTCAAAATTATTGCTGAACAGGGCCCATACCTGGTATTCCCGCTGGTGGGCCCAGTTAACATAATCCATGCACGCCAGGTTGGTCAGGTTCCCCTCTTCGTCCTTCAGGTGAAACCAGGTGGGAGAGACCACGTTTACCCCGGGCATCTCCGGGAGTTCTTCGGGGTCAGGATTACTGCGGATTACATGCTCCCAGGTAAGGTTGATTCTCCCCCCGGTGGGCCGCCAGGGCACAAATCTATCCTTTTCTTCTCTGTGGAGCACCTGTATATCTCCCAGGGCCGCAGACCCTTTGTGCAGGTAACCCAGTTCCCCCTGGGATCCCCGGACCTTGTAAAATCCCTGTTCCTCTCCGTAGATTACCAGGGGAGTATCCCGATCCAGGCCCTCCAGAGCCGGATACCTCAGGGAAGGCCCACGGTGCAGGATTCCCCGGTTTTTAGTTACCTTACCGGTCATAAAGGGCTGGTTCAGCTGCTGCAGTACCACCCGGTTTTCCTCAGGGAACACCTCCAGCTTTACGTCATAGAAATCTGCCAGAAAGCTCAGGGGCACAAAAGGTTGTCCCCCCTCCATGCGTACCGGAAAGCGCAGGTCTACCGGGAGGCTGTTTACCTGGGCGGACAGCCTGTCCTCTTCCAGGTATACCACTTTATCGGCAGTGGTGATTACCAGGGTTTTTTCTTCAGAATGCCAGAGGGCTGAAGGGTCCAGGTATTCCTGGAAGATATGGAAGGGCACCAATACTTCTTCCCCCTCCCGGATGAATTTGCCTGTCCCTACCATCTGGTCTTCGATAATCAGCGAATCCACTTCCCGGGCCACGGGAACCTGCTCCGCCAACAGATAGAAATAAATAATAGTAGAAAGAGAAAGCCCCATAAATAACAACAGTATTAAGGGAAGCAAAAAATGCATCATAAAACCTTGTTCTTTTCTAATTCTCCCGGTGCCGCTGCTTTTAGACATAATTTCCTCCTGGGGTCAGGCTTGAAATACTAAAATATTTCCTGATTACATTCTCATTATGATTTCCAGTTTTTCAGTTTCTTCACTACATGGTTTCATTATATCAAAACCCCGGGATTTTTTCTGCTATAATTAAACTAATGGGACAAGGGGACAGGTCCCTTGTCCCAGAAAGCATAACCAGTTTCGTAAGGAAACAAAAGACCGTCCCCTGAATCACTTCCCGTTTCCTTGGTGAAAGTGGGACAAGGGACCTGTCCCCTTGTCCCTTAAAAAAATTACCCCGGGGGAAACTATATGGTCCCCTGGTTCGTCTAAGATGATAGAAAGAGAAAAAGGGGGTGCAGCCCGATGATTTTGATGGAGATGGAAGGAGCGGAATCCAACGTCCGGGAGAAGGAGGCCTCTCTCCTGGTGAAAAAAGCACAGCAGGGGGACGAGGAGGCCTTCCTGGCGCTTTTTCAATCCATAGAAGCGCTGCTTTACCGCACCGCTTATGTTTATATGAACAACCGGGAGGATGCCCTGGATGTGGTGCAGGAAACTGCCTGCCGTTCTTTTTTATCCATCAAAAATTTGAGGGAACCCAAATATTTTAAGAACTGGGCGGTCCGCATCGCCATCAACTGCGCCCTGGATGAAATCAGGAAGCGGAAAAAAGTAATCAGCATGGAATCGCTGCCCTTAAAAGAGCACCTGGAAGCGGAGGAGGATCCGGACCTCTCCCTTTCCCTCTCCCTGCTGGACCTGCTGAAATCCCTTCCGGAAAGAAACAAGACGGTGATAGTTTTAAGGTTTTATCATGATTTCACCCTGGAAATGATTGCGGAGGCCATGGGTCTCCCTCTAAGCACGGTTAAAACCATCCTTTATAAATCCCTGAAAAAACTCAGGGTAACCATAGGGGAGGACCTTTATTATGAATAAGATCAAAAAAGAAATAGATAAAATTGAACTTCCCGAAGAGTTAAGCCAGAGGAGCCGGACGGGAGTGCAAAAGGCCCGGGAGAGTATGAATTCCCGGAAAATCCCTCAGCCCCGGAACAGTGAAACCCCGGAAACTCAAGGTATTAATGAAGAGGAACCCCGGCAGGAAAAAAGAAAATTTCGGTACGCTTCTTTCCTGGGGGGATTGGCAGCCTCCCTGCTTCTGCTGGCGGTTATTGTTACCGGAATTATGCCCACCGGGGGACCTCTGGAACTTCTGAGGGGTTTCCGGGCGGTGGGAGAATCCCCGGATGAATCAGACCTGGCTTCTTTTGAAATTGTGGATGGATTCGGGGAAGACTTTCAGGAGGAGCTTCCGGTGGTGGGCTCCCGGGAGAAACTGCGGGAACTGACAGGCTTTGCAGTGGACCGGGATCGAAAGGCTTTTGAAGATGATGCAGGAACCGGGGACTTTCAACCTGCCTTTGAAAACGGCTCCAGTGAGCTGGACTATTCCTCCACCAACCTGCAGGTGCAGGGGGTTGACGAATCGGATATCATAAAGACCGATGGGGAATATATTTATCAAATTAGCGGAAACCAGGTTGTGGTGAGCCGGGTTTTCCCCATAGATAATATGGAGGTTATTAAAAGAATCCCGCTGGAGGAAGGAATATTTCCCCTGCAGCTTTATGTGGACAGCAATCACCTGGTGGTTCTGGGGGTGAAGCAGCATGCTCATTCCGGTGATGACCCAACTTTGGAGGATTTTAAGGTCAGCTGTAACCCGCTCTTAAGTCATCTCAAAGTGCTAGTGTTTGACATTACAAATAAGAGCGAAATTCTGAAGACCAGGGAAATTGAAGTGGAAGGACACTACGTATCCTCCAGGAAAATTGGGCCTACCCTTTACCTGGTCACGAACAAAAGGCTGGATAGCTGTGTTATTCAGGAAAAACCCGGTGTGTTTTACCGGGATACTGCCCGGGAAGAAGGCACCGGGGAGATTTTCCTGGACCAGATCCGTTATTTCCCCGGGGTTTCATACAAAAATTATTTGATTATTACCTCCTTTGACCTGGATCGACCGGAACAGCCGGCTTCCGTAGAGGCCTTTCTGAGTTCCGGTGAAAATGTCTATATGTCCCGGGAAAGCCTTTATATTGCTGTGGGCGGCTGGGAGCACCAGGGCCGGCATGATTTCCAGGAGAACACAGCGGTATTTGCCTTTGATGTGAAGGGACCCCGGGTGGAGTACCGGAACAGAGGGGAAGTTCCGGGAAATATCATCAACCAGTTTTCTATGGATGAATACGGCGGTTACTTCCGCATTGCCACCACCACCTGGGAGGAAGATTCTAAAAACCACCTGTTTGTCCTGGACCGGTCCATGAATGTGGTGGGAAGCGTCAACAATATTGCTCCGGGAGAACGTATTTACTCCGCCCGCTTCATAGGAAACCGGGCGTACCTGGTTACCTTTGAGGTGATCGACCCCCTCTTTGTCATAGACCTGGAAGTACCCCACAGTCCCAGGATTCTGGGGGAACTAAAGATTCCTGGTTTCAGCACTTATCTGCATCCCCTGGACGAGGATCACCTCCTGGGGATCGGTAGAGACACCGCCGTAACTCAGTATCAGGGAAGGGATTTGGCAGAGGAGCTGGGCATCAAGCTGGCCATTTTTGATGTGTCCGATGCGGCTCGTCCGGTGGAAAGGCACATGGAAATCATCGGCGGCAGGGGGACCATGTCCGAAGTGCTGCACAATCATAAAGCACTGATGTTTAAGGAGGGGCTTATGGCCTTTCCCCTGATGGTAGTGGAGTCCGGAAATTACCGGGATTACGGGAATTTTGATTTTCAGGGGGCCTATGTATACAGGGTGGATGTGAAGGAGGGGTTTGACTTTTTGGGAGGCATCACCCACCTGGAGGGCACCCCGGAGTTTTACTACACCGAAGGGGTTTATGAAAAAAATGTGGAGCGAGTTTTTTCTATAGAGGGAGTCATATATACGGTTTCCAGGGACTATATTATGGCCCACCGCCTGGAGGATCTGAGCCGGGTTGGGCTGCTGAACCTGAATTATTAAATTAAATTAAAACAAAGTACTGCCGTCTTTACTTCCAACCGGTTTTCTAACGATGACGGCAGGAGTATAATGGAGATAGTGGTACAAAAATTTAGGGGAAGTCGTGGTTGACGTTATAGAAGTTCAGAGGAAACAAGGGGAGAGGGGTCGATAAAATGAATGT
>SKNC01000081.1 GCA_007120745.1 Bacillota bacterium | reverse complement strand
GAGTTTGAATATTTGTTCGACAGCTTTGTGGTCAATTTGGCGGAGCAGGACCACCGACGCTACTTGAAGGTAACCATGATTGCAACCTATCATGAGGAGGAGCTGGAGGAGGAACTGGAATCTCGGGTGTCTGAGATTAGAAACGAAATTATTGATATTCTCAGAAGTAAAACCCTGGAGGATGTGCAGAAAGAAAATTCTACGAAAGAAATTCGAAAACAGGTGGGGCAAAAAATCAATTCCATTATTAGAGAGGGAAGGATAGAAGAGGTTTATTTTACGGATTTCATTATACAGTAGCCTTGAAGCAAAAAGGTTTGGGAGGGTGGGTCATGTCCGATTGTTTGAGCCAGGAGGAGATTAATAAATTTTTAAACAATTTTAACGAGGATCAAGAAGGAAGCTCTAGTGAGGAGAGAGCTCCGGTGGTGGAGAAGGTCAGGTTTAAACCTTTAAATGCCCTGAAGAATATTGGTGCTCAACGACATTTAAAGGAATATGGGGATACTGAGCTGAGGTTATCCGTAGAGCTGGGGAAAACGGTAGTTACCGTGGGAGAAGTCATCAAATTAAAAGAAAATTCCGTAATTAAGCTGGAGAAAATGGTGGGAGATAATGTGAGCGTATTGGTGAATGACCGGAATTTTGCCCAGGGAGAAATTGTTATCGTAAATGATAACTTTGGGGTAAGAATCACCTCCGTTTAGCCGAGAAGCAATTATGAATTAAGAAGGGGATCCTATGGAATTTTTAGGTTTGTTTATAAGAACAATGTTCTCTCTGGCCCTGGTTTTGGCCCTGGCCTATGTCAGTATTAAGTTGGGTTCCCAGCGCTTATATCAGCTTCAGTTTAACCAGGAGAGGCTGATGAAGGTGGTGGAAAGAATGGCTTTGGGCCCCAAAGCCGGTCTGTACATTATAGAGATAAATGGAGAAGTGCTGCTGATTGGGGTAAATGAAAACCAGATCAGCTGTATGAAGGAACTTTCCCCGGAACTGCTGGAGGGGATCAAGGTAAAGGAGCAGCCTGTCCCCAGGGATTTGGTGGCAGCGCTCAAAGCCAGGTTGGACCGGCGGGTTTTTGACCAACAGAAAGAGGGTTAGATAATGAGTTTTTCCGGATTCCGGAGGCAGCTGGGAGGAATAAATTATAAATACATAAGGGTATTTTTGGTGATTATGGCCATAACCGCCATGCTTTTATTTTTCAGCTCCGGGGTTTTGGCTCAACCCACGCTTCCTTTTCCTAACCTGAATATCAATGTGGATACAGCGGAGGAGCCGGAGGAAGTAGTAGGGACCATACAGCTTTTGCTGCTGTTAACCGTGCTGTCACTGGTTCCCGCCATTATTCTATTGATGACCTCTTTTACCCGAATTGTAATTGTGCTGGCCTTTGTCAGGAATGCACTGGCCACCCAGCAGACACCTCCTAACCAGGTTTTAATCGGGCTTGCCCTATTTCTGACAATTTTTATTATGGCGCCGGTGTACCGGCAGCTGAACACGGAGGCTGTCCAGCCATATCTGGAAGGGGCCCTAACTCAGGAGGAGGCACTGGAGATTGGGGAGGTTCCCCTGAGGGAGTTTATGTTAAACCAGACCCGGGAAAAGGACCTGGCTCTGTTTTTGAACATAGCCCGGGCGGAACGCCCTCAGACCCGGGAGGACCTGGACATGCATGTGTTAATCCCGGCTTTTGTCATCAGTGAATTGAAGACTGCCTTTCAGATGGGGTTTTTAATTTTCGTGCCCTTTCTGGTCATCGACATGGTGGTGGCCAGCACCTTAATGTCCATGGGAATGTTCATGCTGCCTCCAGTGATGATTTCTCTGCCCTTTAAGCTGCTGCTTTTTGT
Organism: Bacillota bacterium; assembly: GCA_007120745.1. GTDB lineage: Bacteria > Bacillota > Dethiobacteria > SKNC01 > SKNC01 > Contubernalis. The sequence continues at coordinate 1,703 of SKNC01000081.1, read as the reverse complement.
GCTGGCGGATGGGTGGCACCTGGTGGTCAAGTCCCTGGTGGAAAGCTTTTTTTAGCTGTTTTTACCAGGTATGATGTCAGCTGGTCAGTAAAAATGATGATATTATCTGCTGTTAGTATACAAAGGGGGCAGTAACATGTCAGAGGAATTTATTTTACATATTGCCCGGGAAACCATAGTGATTACCCTGACTATGGCGGCTCCTATGCTGGTTTTGAGCCTGACGGTAGGCCTGGGCATCAGTATATTTCAGGCAACCACTCAAATACAAGAACCAACCTTGACCTTTGTCCCTAAAATTGTAGCTGTTTTTCTGGGAATTCTGGTGTTTGGAAGCTGGATGCTTAATGTGATCGTTCAGTTTACTATAAACATCTATCAAAATATACCCAATCTTTAGTAATTTAAGCAAATTTAAAGAAATATCGGAATTCATCATTAAAAACGTATGGTCAGAGGAAAAAGGGTAACAAAGGGTGTTGAAAAAAGGCTGCAAAGATTCAGGCAGTTCGGAGGGAAATAAACATGGATCCGGTGACAGAACTGCAGATGCTCGTATTGTTTCTAGTTTTTATCCGAATTGCTTCATTTTTTGCTGTGGTTCCCTTTTTAACCATGCGGGGGGTTCCCAACCTTTTGAAAATTGGGCTGGCAGGGCTTACTTCATATCTCATATATCCCACCGTGGGCCTTGATGCGGCACTGATGTCGGAGGGATTATTGAATCATATTTTGTTGATTAGTGGAGAGGTTGTTGTGGGGCTTGTCCTGGGATATGTGGTTTTGTTGGTCTTTTTAGGAATCCGTATTGCCGGACAGATGGTGGATATGCAGATGGGCCTGTTGATGGCCAGTGTGTTTGACCCGCAGTTTGGAAGCCCTGTAACCCTGATGGGCCAGTTTTACTATCTTTTGGGGACAGTTTTCTTTTTTGTAATCAACGGGCATCACAGTCTGCTGGCAGCGTTGGCCGGAAGCTTTAAAATTGTTCCCCCAGGCCTTCATATGCCTGCTGATGCTACGGTTTGGAGTATGATGGAGCTCTTTTACTGGATATTTATCCTGGCATTTCAGATTGCCCTTCCCATAGTGGCAGTACTGTTGATGGTGGATGTATCTCTGGGGCTGGTGGCCAAGACGGTTCCCCAGCTGCAGGTTTTCATGGTGGGGCTTCCCCTGAAGTTAGGGGTGGGAATGTTAACATTAATCATGGTCATCCCCCTGATGGCCGCTGTGTTTGAAAATGTTTTCAATGGGATGGTCACAGAAATGTTCAAAATCATGGGTACATTTTAAGTATGTTTCTACTCAATAAAAACAATAGTGAGACAAGGGGACGGTTCCAGCGTCCCTAAAGACAAGGGCCAAAGAGAAGATGACGGAACCGCCCCCTTGTCTCATTAAAAATAAGACAGGAGAACCATCCCCTTGTCTTCTTTGGGAGAACAATATGGAAGAAGTTCTATACCGCTTTAATCTGCAGCTTTTTGCAGATGAGGAAAAAACCGAAGAGGCAACGCCCAAGCGTAAGCAGGAAGCCCGGAAAAAGGGGCAGGTGGTAAAAAGTAATGAGTTAAATGCCGCCGTGAACCTTTTATCCATGATGATTCTCTTTACCTTCGGCAGTGATTATCTCTTTCAACAAAGTTTTACCATGGTGCAGGGGTTTTTAATGGATTTTATCAATTTCCCCCTGGCCGAAG
>SKNC01000028.1 GCA_007120745.1 Bacillota bacterium | reverse complement strand
TAGCCAAATATGGACCAGAATCGTTTATGGGCGCTCTTTACTATGTTCATGGTAGTCCTGGTAGACTGCCTGGGCATTAATTTCCCTTCACTTTTAGTTGAAACCATCCCCCAGCCAGCAAGGGTATCGAGCACATTAAATACTGATTCTGCCAGGGCACTCAGGTTATAACCGCCTTCTAAAAGCAGCACTACTTTGCCACCGCAGTGCTTGTTGGCAATTTCCTTAACTATGCCTGCCATCATGCCGTATCCCTGGGAAGAAAGAACCATTTCCGCCAGTGGGTCGTTTTGATGGGCATCATAACCGGATGAAACGATAACTATCTGGGGTTTATATTCATCGCATACGGGCACTAATATTTGTCTAAAAATTTGTTCATAATCATCATCTCCAGAATAAGAAGGAAGAGGAACATTAATAGTGTACCCCTCCCCTTTACCTGCTCCAACCACATCTGCAGCACCTGTGCCGGGGTAGGCCGGACTCTGGTGAACTGAAAAGAACAGTACCCTGGGGTCATTATAGAAAATGAGCTCTGTACCATTTCCATGATGAACATCCCAATCAACTATTAAAACTTTTTCTAGATTGTATTCTTTTATGGCATAACATGCGGCTGTGGCTGCATTATTAAACAGGCAGAAGCCCATGCCCCTGCCGGGCTCCGCATGATGCCCCGGCGGACGGCCCAATACAAAAATATTATCCAGTTCATCCTTCATAACCTTGTCCACCGCAGTTAGAGCCCCCCCTGCAGAGAGCAGCCCTACTTCGTAGCTGTCTTTACAGATAATGGTATCCATGTCCAGGGCGTTTTTCCCCCTGGTACAGTAATTCTCAACATGTTCAATATATTTTCTGGTATGAACAAATCCAATTTCTTCAACGGCTGCCCTGCGGGGTTTTATCAACTCCAGCTTATCTAAAACCTTCTTTTCTTCCAGGTAAGACATAACCGACTTGAGCCTTGCCTTTCTCTCCGGGTGCTTTCCTGTTTCATGCAGGAGATACCTGTCATCATAAACTATTCCCGTCCTGGTGCCGGAACTCATGCTTTATTATCTCTCCTTTTCATTCCTTTTTACCGATGCCAATTTTGCCGCTGAATTACAAACTTCTGCTAATTTTGAACTTTTACCCCTACCCCAAATTTACCCTGGTCCCACTGCCGTCATCTTTTTCTAAGGAAATGATGTTTTCTGTCAGGGCATCAAAGGCATCATCATGGCTGATAACAAAAAGCTGGTCAAAGCCTCTGGTGGAGTTTTGAATGGCCGCGGCCAGGTTTTGGCGCCTGGAAGCATCCAGGTTCGTGGTTGGCTCATCGAAAAATCCAACTTTCACATCGGATAGCATTTGCATGAGAGCTAACCTGACGGCTAACGCCGCAGTCATCTGCTCGCCGCCGGAAAGTTGTTTGAATACGCGGGTCCTCTCTTTAGAGCGATGACTATCTTTCAACTGAAGTTCATACTCTGAGGCCCATTCTAACAGACTGTTTTCATTGGAAACACGGCGGTAGATTTCATTGGCTTGAATTGACAGGTGCCTCCGGTACACTTGAGCAATTGGGTCGGCGGCGTTTTTCAGGGTGTTCCTGATGATTTGAGCCAGTTCCCCGGCCTTTCTCTTGACCAGGAGCTTTTTTTGATTTTTCTCCCACTCTTCCTTTTTCTTTAGTAAGTCTTCCAGCTGTTTCTTAAGGCTGTCGATATCCTTTCTCATTTGATTGAGGGAAAAATTAAGTTCCGTAACCCGGGTGGTAACTTCCTTTAATTCCTCTATAAGGCCTTCATGTTTTTCCGGTTCATATTGGCTCAGCAATTGCTCCAGTTCCTTGCTTAACTCTTCGATTTTTTTGGTGTTATTTTGTGCCCTGGCCTGGTATTCTTCAATATCCTGCTCTATCTTTTCTAATCTCTCTGAGGACTGCTGGTTTTCCTTATACTTCTCGTAATGTCCTTGATCCTTATCCAGCTCTTTTTTAAGATTGTCTACGATACTCTCTACCGGGGCATATTGTTCTAAATCTCCTTTAAGCTTATTAATTTCATCCCCTAATTTTCCTAATTTCTTTCTCCTGGTATCCAGAGCAGCTGTCTTTTTTATTAAATCCTTTACCTGTCTGTCATTATTTACAATTTCCTCCAGGCAGTATTCTTCCTGCTGTTTAATTTTTTGTGCTCTTAATTTTACATCCTGAAAAATATGATTAAGCCACTGCTTCATCTCATTTACTTCATCCTGACCTCTTTCCAGCCATCTTTCAACTTCTGCATCCAGCTGGTCCCACTTTGTCAGCCAACTGCGTATCTGCCCGGCGTCTTCAACGGCTGCGCTTTTTAATTCATCAAGAAGGTCTAAACACTCTTTTCCATTGAGCCCCTTACAGGTATACGTTTCCTGGCTGATAAATTCTTTTGACTTAATCCAGAGGTTTATTTCCCTGACTAATTTTTCTAATTTAACATGTTCACTCTGGCCCTCCTCTATTAAACCAGATAATTCTTTAATGGGTATGGATGCAAGCAGCCTGCGAAGCTCTTTTAGTTTATGTTCTCTGTTTTTTTCTAAACCGGCCTTTCTTTTTTCATCTTCTTTCGCTAAATTAACCGTGGCTTTAAGTTTTTCGTGTTTTTCTTTCTGCTTCTCAAATAATTCTAACTTTTCTTTTACCTGATGTAATCCTGATTCTATCTCATTTAATTCTTTGGCAAAGAACCCGCTTAAATCCCCGGCTACTTTTGTGCTGGGGCACTCCTCCTGAATAATTGGACAGCGCCCCTTCAGCAGGTGGGACTCATTTTGCTTCAGCCCCTTTTTTCGGGCCTCCAGGGAAGACTTCTCCAGATATAATGCTTCGCCTTTTTTTATTTCAATTGAAAGCGCCGCTAACTCTTTATCCTGCAGGGGCAAATCTTTAAGCTTTTCTTGAATCTCCTGGATTTGTGAAGTTAATTCTTCAATTTTTTCCAGCTCGTATGGGGCATTCATTAAGTGCTTCTTTTTATCATCAAACCAGTTTTTAACAGCATCCAGGGGACCGCCTGCCGATTTGATTTTATCAATCCAGGAGTTTATCCCTTCTAAATTTTTTTCTATTCCCCGCAGGTTTTCGGTATTCTTATCCTTATATTTCTGTAATTCTTTATGTTTTTCCGTTAACTCCTTTTCCCTCTGCTTAATATTTTCGGCTTCTACTTCCAACCCTTTTTCTTCTGCGGCATAAGTTTTTACTTTTTTCTCAAGCTCTGCATTAAGATTGTCTTTTTCTTTTTTCTTATCTTCCCATTTCTTTAAATCCTTTTGATTCTGCTGGTAGCGCTGGTAGGCTTCTTTGGTTTCTTTAACAATTTTTCGGGCATCTGCTGCTTCTTTTTTTTGCAGGTTCAAAGATTTTATGCTTTCTTCTAAGGAAGTTCGTTGCTGCTCCAGCAGCTTCTTTTTATTTTTTTTGGTTTCCACGGCCTCTTTTAATTTCGTCCATTCTGCTTCTTTTGTCTCCATCTCCTTCTTTTTTTGTAGAGATGCATTATATTGTTTGGTTTTCTCTTTTTCTTCTTCTATCTTTTTCACAGTTTCTTCTTCCACAGCAGGAATTTTTTCAATCTCTTTTTCTAAATAATCTATTTTAACTTGAAGTTCCTTTTCCTCGCCTTCAATAAACCTTTTGAGAGACTTGC
>SKNC01000093.1 GCA_007120745.1 Bacillota bacterium | reverse complement strand
CGGCCCCTTCAACCACCAGGATATACTTTCCTTTTTCCTGCGCAGTCTTTTCCAGCAGCTCTATCACCTGTTCACCGGAGCCGCCCATCACGTTGGGATGAACCCGTAAGCTGACATGTTTTCCGGGAATAAGTTCATCGATCAGAATGTTTTTGATGGTAGGGCTGGCGGTGTTGAGGAGGGATATAGAACAGCCGGTACATGCTGCGGCCTGCAGCCAGACCACAGGATATTCTGTGACTTCCTTGGACATCATTTTTCGCCTCCTTTTAGTGTATTAAGATTACGTGTTTTGCAGAATTTTTTGTCCGGTTAACACCTCCCTGATGAATTATTTGTGAAACGAGCCTTTCGAATTTAAAGTGTTAAAATAACATAATATTTACAAGTTTGCTTTATTATGTTAACATGTTAAATATATCACAAGTTTTGTTAAATTAATCACAATCAAGATGAAAAAAAGAGGGCCTGTCATGTTACTATAGTTTCAGCTTAAAGCAGGTAAATAGGAAACATATATGTTACAAAAGCTGCTTGGGAAAGCTAAAAAATATTGAATTTTTGAAGGATCAATAACTGGAATATTAATACTTATGCATCATGTTACAAAAGTAACAATGATTACGAAAAAAAATTATCAGAAAGATATTATTTGCTCCTTATTTTTTATACCCCAGCAGCAGCAATATAATAAGGCACTATGGGTATAAGTTCTAGATATATTATGCTGTTATTTAATTCACTAAATCTCAATAAATTCCTTTTTCATCATGTGAAAAATTTCATTTAATTAAAAAAATAGGGAACAATAATAATTTTAACAATTTTTTTTACGTTAATATATAATCTATTTTAAAGGGGTGAGCCCAATGCATGAACTGGCCCTGGTACAGGGCTTGCTGGAGTCAGTGCTGGAACAGGCAAAAAAACATCAAATTAAAAAAATAGAAAGAGTGAAAATTGTGGTGGGAGACATGACGTCAGCCATGCCCGAGTCCCTGCAGTTTGCTTTTGAAGTTTTAAGAAGGGATACTCCCGCCGGGGAGGCGGTTTTGGAGATTGAACGCAGGCCGGTTAAGCTTACCTGTCAGGAATGTCATTTTGTTTTCAGGCCGGAGGGGCTGAAATACAGCTGTCCTCAATGTGTCAGCGGCAGGACCAGCATAGTGGAGGGCAGAGAATTGTTTGTAGAATATTTTGAAGGGGAATAATAACCAAAAACAAGCTGTTCTTTTTTTGGACATACATTTAAATCCTTACTCTAAAGGAGGCGGTTCTTTGAAAGTATTTATGGCCCGGGACCTGTTACAAACCAACGCCGGTATGGCCCAAAGGAATCGGGGAGTTTTTTCCCGCCACAATATTTTGGCCATCAATTTAATCAGTTCACCGGGAGCCGGAAAAACCACGCTGTTGGAGAAGATGCTGGATGCTCTGGCTGGTGAGATGAATATTGCGGTAATTGAAGGAGATATTTATACCAGCCGGGATGCACAGCGGCTGGAGGACAAAGGGGTTGAAGTGATTCAGATTAATACCGCCGGTGCCTGCCACCTGGATGCCGGTATGATTGCCGGGGTGCTGAAAGAAATGCCCCTGGAGAAACTGGATATGATTGTCATAGAAAATGTGGGTAACCTGGTCTGTCCTGCAGAGTTTGACCTGGGGGAGGACTTTAAAATTTCTGTCTTAAGCGTCAGTGAAGGCAGTGATAAGCCTGCCAAATATCCGCTGATTTTCAGGCAGTCCAGGGCCTGTATCATAAATAAAATTGACCTCATACCTTACACGGATTTTCAGCTGGAGCAGGTTATTGATGAAATTAAAGATATTAATGGAAATTTAGAGATATTTCCTGTTTCCGCCACAAAAGGAGATGGAATGGGAGCGTGGATTTCATGGATCAGGGATATGCAGAAAGGGAAAAGCAGGTCTGCTGGCGAATAACTGTTAAAGGAATTGTCCAGGGGGTAGGGTTTCGCCCCTTTGTTTATAATTTGGCTTTGAAAAACGGTCTTGCCGGGACAGTTTTAAATTCCAGCGGGGGCGTAATCATTGAGATAGAGGGGGAAAAAAAGGGAGTAGAGGGCTTTTACCGGGAACTGATGCAAAGGCCCCCCAGACTCTCGGTAATAAAGTCTATTTCCAGGGAAATCATACCCTATACAGGGGCAGAAGGATTTACTATTTTGACCAGCTTAAAGGAAACCTGGCGGGAAGTGCTGGTTCCCCCGGATGTGAGCTGCTGTGCGGAATGCCAGGAGGACATGATGAATCCCCGTGACCGGCATTATCGTTATCCCTTTACCAACTGTACCAACTGCGGCCCCCGGTTCACCCTGATTAAAGATGTACCCTACGACAGGGACAAAACTTCTATGGCCCCTTTCCCCATGTGCAGTGACTGCTCAAAGGAGTATCACGACCCTTTGGACAGGAGGTTTCATGCTCAACCCATCGCCTGCCCCCGCTGTGGTCCCAGGGTAACCCTGGTGGATGATAAAGGCTGTGAGGTGCAGGGAGATTGGCTGGATAATTTTTGGAGGCTTTTGGAGGAAGACAGGATTGTTGGGGTAAAAAGTTTAGGTGGTTTTCACCTGGCCTGCGATGCTCACAGCAGAAAAGCGCTGGATACCTTAAGAAAAAGGAAAAACCGGCCTTTTAAGCCCTTTGCGGTAATGGCCAGGGATTTGGAAACCGTAAAAAAATACTGCTTCCTGGGAGAACAGGAGCAGGAACTTCTGGAGTCTCCGGAGTCACCAATTGTAATATTACAAAAGAAAAAGAGAGACCTGCTGGAAGAAGCTTCTCCCAATCTCGAGACTCTTGGAGTTATGCTGCCTTACACGCCCCTTCATTTTTTGCTTTTTAGCGGTTCCTTTGAACTGCTGGTCATGACCAGCGCTAACCTGAGAGATCTGCCCCTGACCCGGGACAATGAAAGAGCCCTGGTTGAACTGAATGGAATTGCTGATTATTTCCTTTGGCACAACCGGGATATTGTCAACCGCTGTGACGATTCCCTGGTCACGGTAATAGAAGGCCGCCCTCAGATGTACCGTCGGTCCAGGGGTTATGTACCCAGGCCTGTTTATATCCCCATACCTGAGGGCAAAGAAAATAACAAAAGTATGGATAAATGCAGGAAAAATAAAGTGGTATTGGCTCTGGGGGGAGAAATGAAAAACACCTTCTGTCTTTTGAGAGGTGAGCAGGCATTTCTCAGCCAGTATATCGGTGAAATGAATTCCCTGGAGTCTGAAGAAAATTTCTATACCAGCCTGGATCACTTTAAGAGTTTTTTTCAGCTGGAGCCCGAGATCATCGTTCATGATATGCACCCCCACTATTGGACCACCAGGATGGCCGGGGAGATGGAAGCGGATGAAAAATTTGCGGTACAGCACCACCATGCCCACATGGCCAGCTGCATGGCGGAAAATGGCTTGAGGGAACCGGTGATTGGAGTAATTCTGGACGGCACCGGTTACGGTCCGGATGGGAAAATCTGGGGATTTGAGTTTCTTACCGGGGACTATACGAATTATCAAAGGGAGTTACACCTGTCATATATGCCCCTGCCCGGTGGAGAAATTGCCATAAAGCAGCCCTGGAGGGCTGCGGTATCCTATCTCTGCAGCTGCCTGGGGGAAGAAGGAAAAGATATGTCCCGGGAGAGGTTTAATAAGTACGGAAAAGAGCTGGAAGCGGTCATTACCCTGTTGGATAAAAATTTTAACTGCTCCCCGGCCTCCAGCTGCGGACGTTTATTCGATGCAGTTTCCGCGTTTTTAGGAGTCTGTGAAACCAGCAGTTATGAAGGTCAGGCAGCGGTTGAACTGGGGGAGTTACTTACAGGCAGGAATTTAGAAGTTTTTGAGGAAGTAAAGCCTTATCCCTTTGGTGTTGAAGGGAAAACTATAAACCTGGCTTCCACCTGGCAGGCACTGGTGGATGATTATTCGGGTCATCGAGACCCGGTTATTTCAGCCCGTCGTTTTCATGATACGCTATTATGCGTAATTGAGAAAGCGGCAGGGATAATCCGCGAGAAAAGCGGAATAAGAAAAGTTGTTTTCAGCGGGGGTACCTGGCATAACTGGTATCTCCTGACCCGGTCCAAATGTTTGCTGGAGGGACAGGGGTTTGAGGTATTCACGCATCAAAATGTGCCGCCTAACGATGGGGGAATATCCCTGGGGCAGGCGGTTATCACGTACTGGAGGTGGCAAAATCGTGTGTCTGGGGGTTCCGGCAAAAGTCATAATGATAAATAACGAAAATCGAACTGCCCTGGTTGATTCCTTTGGGGTACCCCGGTGGGTAGGGATTACCTTGATTCCCGATGTGAAAGTGGATGATTATGTTTTAATTCATGCGGGATATGCCCTGGAAAAAATTGATCTTCAAGAGGCGGAGGAGAGAATCAAGCTCTGGGAGGAACTGTTAACCCTGGAAGAGGAATCTTGAGGGGAAAGGGGAGACAAATTATGGTCAAATGGATCATAAAACAGGAGGAAGAAGAAAGAGCCAGCCTTTTAAAGTTTAGAGACCGGCAGCTTTCCCGAAAGCTGCTGCAGGAGGTAAAGAGCAGGGGAGAAGGTCTGAAAGAAAAGCTGGGAAGAAAACCGGTGTTTATGGAGGTTTGTGGAACTCATACCGTAGCTTTTTCTCAGACAGGGTTGAGAAAAGCTCTGGAGGACATAGTAGACTTAAGGAGCGGTCCCGGATGTCCTGTATGTGTTACCGACCAGGGGGATATTGACCGGATGATTGCTCTAAGTTCGTTGGAAAATGTGGTGCTGGGCACCTTTGGCGACATGGTAAGAGTACCGGGAAGCCGAACTTCTCTGGAACAGGAGAAAGCCCGGGGGGGCCGGGTAGAAATTTTTTACTCCCCCTCGGATGCTGTTCAGTGGGCCCGGAGAAACCCGGGGAAACAGTTGGTTTTCCTGGGCATAGGTTTTGAAACCACTGCACCGGCGGTGGCCTTGAGCATGCAGGAAGCGGAGGACCAGGGGGTAAAAAATTATTCCGTCTATTCTGTCCATAAGCTGGTTATACCTGCAATGAGAGCTCTTCTCAAGGACCAGGACCTGGGGGTGGACGGTTTTATACTTCCCGGCCACGTCAGTGCAGTTATTGGAAGAAAAGCTTTTGACTTTTTGGCACAAGAATACAATATTCCCGGGGTAATTGCGGGATTTGAACCCATGGACCTGCTGGGAGCGCTGGAAAACTTGATTTATCAAATGGACAGCGGGGAATGCCGGATAGATAATCAATACGGCAGGGTAGTTCGGGAAGAGGGAAACAAAACTGCCCAGGCGGTAATCCGTGAATTTTTTGATACCCGAGAGGGTTCCTGGAGAGGGCTGGGAAAAATACCCGCCAGTTCCCTGGTTTTACAGGATAGCTTACAGAAATATGATGCCTTAAAGCGCTTTCCCGTAGAAATATCCAGGCCCTTTAATCCCGAAGGCTGCCGCTGTGGAGAGGTGCTTACAGGAAAAATGATTCCCACTCAATGCGAGATGTTTGGTAAGGAATGCACTCCTTCCCGGCCCGTTGGCCCCTGCATGGTATCCTCCGAAGGTGCCTGTGCGGCTTATTATCAGTATGATTTCCGGGAATAGAAGGTGGTACTTTGTCTGATATTATTATTCTTTCCCATGGGGATGGGGGAATCTTAACCCACAGCCTGGTGAAAGACATCTTTTTAAAATACTTTAATAGCGATTATTTAAATAAACTTACTGATTCCGTACATTTGAATTTCTTCAATGAAGGGGACAGAATTGTGGTGTCTACAGATTCTTTCGTAGTTTCCCCTATATTTTTCCCCGGCGGAGATATCGGGAAGCTGGCGGTCTGCGGAACGGTGAACGATCTGGCGGTAAGCGGAGCCCTTCCTCGCTTTTTGACGGTGGGGTTTATCCTGGAGGAGGGGCTTCTTCTTTCGGAACTGGAGGAAGTGGTGATTTCCATGGCCAGAACCGCTCAAGAAGCCGGGGTGGCCATTGTAGCCGGAGACACCAAAGTGGTAGAAAAAGGCCATGGGGACAAAATATTTATTAATACCACTGGAATCGGAACTTTATTGGAGGGCGCTGCTCTGGGGTATGAGGCGGTTAAGCCGGGAGATAAAATTGTCATTAACGGCACCCTGGGAGACCACGGCCTGACGGTATTGACTCAACGCCAGGAACTGGGCCTGGGAGAAGGGCTGCGCAGTGACTGCGCTCCCTTGAATGGTATTATTCAAAAGGCTTTAAAAGAAATTAGTGGAATAAAGATTATGCGGGACCCTACCCGGGGGGGACTGGCTACTACCTTAAAAGAGATTGCCGATTTTTCCGGCCTGGACTTTACAATTTTCGAAGACCAGGTTCCCATAAAAGAGGAAGTTCGAAGCACGGCGGAGATGCTGGGTTTGGACCCTCTCTACCTGGCCAATGAAGGTAAATTTATATCCATTGTAGAAAGCGGGCAGGCAGATGACCTGGTCCGGCTGTTTCGAGAAGACCCCCTGGGACGGGAATCCCAAATCATTGGTGAAGTAGAAGAGGGAAGCGGGAAAGTGTATCTCAAGACTTTTTTCGGGGGAACAAAATATCTGCACTACCTGTCTGGAACTCCACTTCCCCGGATATGTTAGCTCTGTCAACAGGGAAAGCTCCCCATTTCTACGAGGACAGCACGATGTGTGTTGTAAAAGACAACATAGCACAGAGGGAATAAAAAAGAACCGTGTTCCGGTTCTTTTTGTTATCATATAACCCTTATTAGAAAAGTAGTCTTAATCTATACAAATTTCACGAATTGTGCATCAGGGCCGGGCCAGCTGAATCCAGGTTTGGCCGTAAACCCGTTCAATTTCCTGACCGTCCTGGTAATAGAACCGGGTAGGACTGTTCATGCTGTCTTTGCGCCATGTGCCCCTAAAGCGCTGTCCTTGCACGTAATAATCGATAGCACCTGAACCAATAATTTGCGGTGTAGGCCGTCCTCTATTGTCAATGGCATGAGGTACATACTGGATGAATACATTGCGTGCCAGGATGGCCCTGCCGGCGGCATCCCGCTGCGGCTGCCCGTTAATGTGCCGGCGGTACGCTGCCTGTTCGGCATCATACCGGTAGCTGACCTGATAGTTTCCGCTGTACTGCAGGGAAAAAGAATTTGCTGTGGATCCTTTACGGGCAATGATAACCGGTCGGACAACCACCCTGGAAGAGGCGGATGCTGCTCTTAATGCTGCCAGGTTAACAAAGAGATTATGGGGAGCTCTTCGGGAAGAATCCCTGTAGATACTGGGACTGCTTGACGTGAGCGCATTGGTGCCCTGTACATTCCAGTCATTGATTCGCTGTAGGTTGTCCCTGGAAGCACTGGCATATATAAAATGAATATTGTTTTCTATGGCCAGCATAATGCTGTGTTCCCGGGCGCTGCGAATGGGTCCCACCTTATTGGGGAAACTTGAAAACAGAGCCAGGTAACGGGTCATTCGGCCTTCCACTTCGTACTCATAAACCACCGAGGCTTGAGATAGGCCGTGCTGGGGCCGGGCACTGGGGTGGTTGTCCAAAATAATTCCGTAGGCAGGCTGACGCTCTGCCTGGGGCGTGACTTCTGCCAGGTCTTTCTTTGCCGCTTCAAGCATAGCCTCCTGCTCCCGGCGTTGAGCCAGCAGATTTTCTCTCTCCGCTTCTAATTGAAAACGTAAATCGGAAATACTTTCACTTTTTGCCTGAAAGGTTACCTGTCGCTCCTCCAGGACCGCATACTCTTCTTTCACCGCAGCGATAAGCTCTGAATCCTTGTTAAATATACTCTTCAGGTAAGCCATCCGAATAATTAATTCACCAAAACTGTCGGCTTCTAAAAGCAGCTCCAGATAAGACAGTCCGCCTTTCATATATGCACTGCGCAGTCGATGGGCAAAAGCCCGGTTTTTTTCCTCCAGGCTTGCCAGCGATTCGGCCAAATCCAACTCTACCTGCTTCAGTTCTTCCTCCGTTTTTTTCAGCTCATCTTCTACTTCCCGAAGCCGGGCTTCCCGGGCTTTAATACTGGCATCTAATTCCTGGATTATGGTTTCCAGCTCTATGACTTCTTCCTCTAATTCTTCCAGGCTTGGAGGATGGTCGGGACTGCTGTACACCTTGAAATAACCACTGGACAGCGTTAATATGCAGATACAGATTAAGGTTATGGCTGTAAAGCGTTTCATGATAATAGCTCCCTTCATTTGACTATACCCGAAGGAACTTGCGGACGGAAATAAAGCTGCCAAATCCGCCCATCAGTGTTCCCAGCAGCAGCAGTCCGACAAAAATAGGCAGCAGCCTGGTCGTATCGGTGACCGGCTGAATAAAAAAGGTCAGAGCCTCCTGCTGCAGCGATGAAGCCAGTCTGTAATATACCGCTGCCAGTGCAGCCGCCGCAGCCAGGGTGCCTGTCCAACCCATGGTCATACCTTCCAGCAAAAAAGGAAAACGAATGAACCAGTTGCTGGCACCCAGATACTTCATTATACCCACTTCATCCTGCCGGGCAAGAACAGAAAGCCGAATGGTAGTAATAATTAACAGGATTGCTCCCAAAGCAAGCAGTATACTTATAACCAGAAATAGTGTATTTATCCAACCGGTAATGTTCAGCAGGCGTCCCACCAGCTCTTCCCCGTAGTCTACCAGTTCCACACCGGGGTAGGCAGAAATTTCCGCAGCAATAGAGGGCACCTCTTCCGCCTCATTAGCCCGTACCCGGAATAAGTCCGGCAGGGGGTTGTTTTCTCCTTCCATCCCCACCAGCAGCACCCGGTCACCCAGGGAACGGCTGAAGTCCCTCAATCCTTCTTCTTTGGAGACAAAAGTGTAATTGTGAATGCCTGGATGGCGGTCCAACTTTTGCCGGGTGTCTTCAATGCTGGCGCCATCTTCCAGAAATACACCGATTTCCACATTGGACTCAATATTTCGAATCATTTGGTCTGCATTTACAGCAAGCAGTAAAAAGCCTCCTAAAATAGACAAAGAAATAGCAATAATTCCTGCGGTAACCACCGCCAGCCAAAGGTTCCTTCGTAGAGATACAACACTCTGCCGCATGCAGTACCGGAATGAATTAATGTTCATGGCAGTACCCCCCCCGCTGTTCATCTCGAATCATACGCCCGCCGTCCAGAGCAATCACTCTTTTTTTCATCCGGTCCACAATTTCCCAGGCATGGGTGGCAATAATGATTGTAGTTCCACCCTGGTTAATGGTTTCAAATAAATCCATCAGCTGGCGGGAATTATCCCTGTCCAGATTCCCGGTGGGCTCATCCGCCAGAATCACCAGCGGGTCTTTTACAATCGCCCGGGCAACTCCAACCCGCTGCTGTTCTCCTCCGGAAAGCTTATCAGGAAAAGACCTGGCTTTATCTAAAAGCCCTACTTTATCCAGGGCTTCCGGTACTTTTTCCTTGATTTCTTTAGGAGGGCGGCCCAGTACTTCCAGGGCAAAAGCCACATTTTCAAAAACTGTTTTTTGTTTTAACAGGCGAAAATCCTGGAAAACCATGCCGATTTTGCGCCTGTGCTCCAGCAGCTCTTTTTGCTTCAAAGCTGTAACATTTCGCTGGTTAAAATACATTCTGCCGCCGGTAGGAAGCTGTTCTCGAAAAATTAATTTAATCAGCGTGCTCTTTCCTGCCCCGCTTGGCCCAACCAGAAACACAAATTCCCCCTGCTCAATTTCCAGGGAAATATCTCCCAGTGCGGGATCTGCGCATCCCGGATATTGTTTTGTTACATTATTTAATTGAATCAAAGTTAGCACTCCTTTTGCATTATGTAAAATTTCTATATACAGAATTCGATAAATTCCGAGATTCTCCTCTAAGGGAAAATATTTTCAAGTAAAAAAAATAAAAACCAGGGTCAGGCTTGAATTATTTAAGCCTGACCCTGGGGTAGAGCCGGTTCCGGGTCAACCTGAACAGGATTTCCGGTTTCGATGGATTCCAAAATATCAAAAACTATTTTGGTGTCCCCATATTCAATTTCCGGAGTAACGGTAATTTCCTCCTGTCCGCTGGCTGCCCGGTAAAAGTTCAGCAGTTCGTTGTAAAAGCCCCGGTCCGGGCGGAAAGGAATATGTTCCCGGGTGCCGTCATTATGGAACAGGTTGATGATACCGCAGGTATTTTCCTCCAGGTAAATCATACCCCGGGTGCAGAAAATCCGAAGGCCTATCAATGGTCGCTGAACCTCTGAACCCCCGCAGTAAAAAGTAAACTGTCCCGGCATCCCGCTTTTGAAAAGGATATTCACGTTCACAACAGAATAAGGGCTCCAGTCGGCATTTTGCTTTTTCCCCAGACCGTGCACGCTGTCCACCGGACCAAATATATGCCGCAGGGCAGCCAGGTTGTGTACCGCCATATCCAGCACTGCGCCTCCGGGATACTCCGGGTGCTGGCGCCATTCTTTAGCGGGAAACTGGTTTTCCCAGCGTTCCTGGGGAAAGTCTACTGCCCTGAGTTGAACAAAAAATAACGGTTCCCCCATTTGCTTGTTGTCAATCAGGCTTTTCAGCACAGCGGTTTCTTCGCTGTAGCGGTAATTCTCTGCAATCATAATAGGAACTTTATACTTTTGTGCCAACTCCCGGTGTGCTTTGGCCTGTTCCCGGTCTGCTGCCAGAGGTTTTTCGCAGATTATGGGAATACCCTCCCAAGCCGCATCCCGGGCTACCGGATAATTCTCTTCAATGGGAACCATAATATCTACCAGGTCCAGCTCTTCCTGTTCCAGCATCTTTCTATAATTATTATAAACGTGTTTGTCCTCCAGCTGGAGGTATTGGGACCAGTACTGCAGTTTTTGTGGGTCTATGTCGCATATGGCGGTGATTTCATAATAATCCGACAGTTCCTCAAAGGCAGGGCAATGCAGTTTTTCAAAAGCCATTCCCGTTCCAATAATTCCTGTACGAAGTTTTTTCATAATAGTCTCTCCTTTTCATTATTCACTTTTATGATAACCTGGAGAGGAAAAAATATAGGTAGTTTTTTAAACAGCTTGTTGCGGGAGAAGAAAATTTTATGTCAAAACAAATAAGGGAATTATTCAAGCTTGACCCCGGGTTGATTTTTTTGTTATCTGGCTGTATAATAAAAAAGCAGTATAAATGAATATCAGGGTCGTTAGCTCAGGGGGAGAGCACCTCCTTGACGCGGAGGGGGCCGCAGGTTCAAATCCTGCACGACCCACCATGTAAAATAACACCGGCAGGTGTTTTTTTTTATGAAAAGCATTCTTTCCTTCAATCAAAGCACGCAAACAAAGTGTACAAAATCAAAATCAAAGTATACAAAAATAAAACCAAACATATAATAAATTGATGAAGGGGGGAAGAACTTTGGGCAGCACCGGCCAGCTAATTGTGGAAACCGATAAATATCATTTTCCCTTTAAAGAAAAATTTATTTTCTATAAAAAGAACTCAGAAGAAAATCAGGCAAGGGTTGAATTCAAAGAAATGCAGAGAGATGAGATCCCTTATCTTTGCTTTTCCATAAAAGCGAAAAAATCTTTTCGGGAAAATTCAGATCAATTTTTAAAGCAGTATATGGCTCATATGATTTATCACTTCATTGTTACTTATATGAGTGATTTTCTTTTGGAAAGTTTAATAAAAAGATATTATTCATATTTCAACCAATCGGAACGGGAGATTATACTGCACCTGACCTTACATAAAATAAGTGAACAGAACAGCAGGAAAAAGATTAGTGAGGCGAAATCCCATATTATTGAAAGGCTGCAGGAATATTTTCAGGAGAACAGCTATATTAACCTGGAGGGTTTTGTGCATTTCAGGCTAAAAAAGTATCTTGCGGACTTAAAATACTGTGTGGAATCTACCATCGATGAATTTTTAATGGAACAGGAATACCAGGAGTTTTTGAAACTGCTAAAATATTTTGTTACTTTACAGGAGCCAAAAATTGACCAGGTTCATATAACGGTAGATCATGAGGGGAACTTCCAGGTAAGGGATTCGGAGTTACAGTTAATTGAGCATAATTTTCAGGAGGACAGCGGATTTAGCTTTTTTAATACCAGGGGGCAAAAAGAAGATTTTGTCATCAGCTTTTTGGTGAACTTCGCTCCCAGAAAAATTGTGGTTCACCAGGTTCTGTGTTATCACTACCCTAAAACTGTAGAAGCGATTCTGAATATATTTAATGAACGGGTGGAAATCTGCAAGAAGTGCAAGTTGTGTAAAAGACAGAGGATTCAACTTTAAAAAAACCGAAAGGTTTTTTTTTATTGCTCTTTTTGCTAAAATAGAAGAAACAGGGATACCGACGATTACTATGGTGAAAGCCAGGGTTTTTGCGGTGTAAGGAGGACGCTTTCCCGTGTATGTATTTATTTTTCTACCGGTAATTGGGGCTATGATTGGATGGATTACTAATATAATTGCCTTACGGCTTCTTTTTCGTCCGATGAAACCGGTAGTTATACCCTATTTGAATTTTCGAATCCAGGGCTTGATTCCCAAGAGAAAAATGGCTCTTTCCCGTTCTATAGGGGACATTGTGGAAAAAGAACTGCTGTCCAGGAGAGATATTCTTGGCCAGGTAAATTATGATTCTATGGAAAGAGAAGTATTGTCTGCCACAGACAGAATAATTAAAGGCTGGACAGAGGAGAAGCTTTCCAGCTTAATTCCTTCCGGTATAAGAAAAATTATTCATGATTTTCTCACAGACCAGGTAAAAAAAGAACTGAACATTCACGTTAAAGCAATAATGAGGGATGTAGTGAATAAAGCCTGGGATGAAGTAAACGTCAGCGAAATGGTGGAAAGCAAAATGAACAGGCTGTCCCTGGAGAGGGTGGAACAAATGGTTATTTTTATTGCCTCCCGGGAGTTGAAACATATAGAATATTTAGGCGCTGTTTTGGGTTTTGTTATTGGAATTGTCCAGGCAGCGGTGGTTTATATTTTCCTATAGCTTGACATGTTATACATTTAGCATTATAATTTTTTTTAGTTAATATGGATTATGCGATGATGAGAAAAGTAAGCTGGCCTATTTTCCTAAAGAGAACGGCGTCCTGGCTGAAAGCGCCCGGGGAATAACTGGCTGAAGACCACCTCTGAGCAGTGCGGGTGAAGCCTTTGAAAGGTGCGTAGTCTGTACCGTTTTCTCCCCGATACGGAGACCTGAGAACTTCGGCCTGCCGTTGAATTAGGGTGGAACCGTGGGAAT
>SKNC01000023.1 GCA_007120745.1 Bacillota bacterium | reverse complement strand
TTATTAAATAAGGTTGTTAACTCTTCCTTTGGTGATAAACTGCTGGCAAAGTCAAATAAAGTATTTTGAGGGAGGTAAAATGTATGTACGAAGAAGAAAAGAAAGTGTATCGGGAAAGACAAATGTTAAGGTACAAGCTTATAAAAGAAATATATGATGTTTACTTCTCTACCAACGGCAGCGGCAAAAAGGTCACCATGGAACAGTTGACCTCGGAGGAAAATCTGGCCTACAAGTATCTTTGTGACCTGGGATTTATAGATTGTGAGCAGATTATTGACATGGAGGGATCTGATCGAAAATATACTATTACAGCCCACGGAATTAACTTTATAGAGGAAGGAAAGGGCAGGCGCAAAGGAGACTTCCAGAAAGCTTGATTTTGAATTTGCATGATCGTCTCCTGCTCCGGGAAGGAATAGTAAGTGTTATGGAAAAAGACCAAAAAACTGGACTGGAAACCGTTAAAAAACCATGCAACCATCTGGATGGTAAGACCTGGATTCGTCACAGCATCAGCGTTTGGGATGATATCAGCAAAACTGCGGAAGAAATTCGGCTGAAACACCCGGCCATGTTCCCCGTAAACCTGGTGGAACGACTTTTGTTAACTTTCTCCCGGGAAAGGGACACCATTATTGACCCTTTCATGGGAAGCGGAAGCACCCTTGTGGCTTCAGCGAAGAACAATCGCATATCTGTTGGGCTGGAAATTTCTCAGGACTACATACGAATGGCAGAAAAAAGATTGTCCCGTTTTAGGGATCCTTCCTTTCGTATTATAAATGAGGATGCCAGAAATGTTTTACACCATCTGGAACCGGAATCTATAAACCTCTGCATCACTTCTCCCCCGTACTGGAATGTGCTAACGGAGAAAAGAAGCGCAGATAAAAAAGATATCCGCAATTATGGAGAACAAGAGCAGGACCTGGGAACTATTGAGAATTACCCTAAATATTTAGAGGACCTTGCCGTTATCTTCTCCCGGGTTAAAACTATTTTAAAGCCTGGTTCTTACTGCATCGTTGTGGTCATGGACATTCGTAAAAGAAGTGTATTTTATCCGCTGCATATGGACCTGTCTCGAAGAATGGAAGAGCTTGGTTTTCAATTAGACGATATAATTATTTGGGATCGGAAAAAAGAATACAACAATTTACGCCCTTTGGGCTTCCCCTATGTATTCAGGATTAATAAAGTGCATGAATATATTCTTATCTTCAAAAAGTAAAATTCCCTGGTAAACCATTATAAATGCAGCATTCAGCGGGCTTTTTCCGGTATGAATATCATGCTTTTTTAATAATCTATAAAAATGAGCGGCAGATTACAGCCGCTCATTTCTATGTACTAATTTCTTTACAAGTATTTGTTACTCTCCATAAACCCAGTGGTTCAGGTCTTTCTTATAGCTCAGCAGCTCTTCTGTCTTAAAAAAGAGATTTATTTCTCTCTCCGCACTCTGGGGTGAATCAGAACCGTGAACTATATTGTTGCCGGTAAATATGGCATAATCTCCCCGAATGGTACCGGGAGCTGCTACGGATGGGTTGGTTTTCCCCATCATGTCCCTTACCAGGGGAATTACTTCCAGCCCTTCCCATACCATGGCCACCACAGGACCCGATGTAATAAAAGAAACCAGTTCCTCGAAAAAGGGTTTTCCTACATGCTCCTGATAGTGCTCCTCCGCCAGCGACCTGGATATAACCAGCATTTTCATAGCCACCAGCTTCAACCCTTTTTTCTCAAACCTGCTGATAATTTCACCAACTAAGTTTCGCTGCACCCCATCAGGTTTAATCATCACAAATGTTTTTTCCATCATCATGCCTCCTTGGTTATACGATTAAAATGTAAACAGGGGATTGTCATCTTCAATAATTCGGTTCTCTTTCTCTTTTGCCACCCTGACATCTTTCGTAATAGAAAACAGGTGGCGGTGCGTCTCACCGTCGTAATACTTTAATCCATTAATTTTTCTTTCTTGAAGAATTTGGTCCACTTTACCTTCGGTCAAATCACCCGGATCTATCTTCTTTGAGGCCAGGGTAAAGCCCCATTGGGCATCGTAAGAGGGTATAAAAGCAGCATAAGAACTTACATAGGGGAATACCCGGGACATGGTGTTGCATATTGCCGTATGGCAATCAATCAAGTTGATGTTGAAAGACCCGGACTGCAGCGCCATGACACCCTCAGGGCTGAGTTTTTTATAAACTATCTCATAAAACTCTCGAGTAAATAATAGATATGAAGGTCCATCATCCAGAGGTTCCGTCAGGTCGCTAAAAATTACATCAAAAGTTTCCTGAGTCTCCTCCAGATATTTCCGGGCGTCCATGAAAAAGAGATTTACCCTGGGATCTTGAAAAGCTCCGCCGTTCCATTCCGGCAAATATTTATCACAGAGCACGACTACTTCTTTGTCTATATCCACCATAATTACTTTTTTTATTGAGGGATGTTTTAATATTTCCCGGATCACTGCTCCTTCCCCTCCACCTACTATCATGACTCGTTCCGGGTTAGGATGCAGCACCATGGCTGGATGAATTAAGGTTTCATGATAAATGTACTCATCCTTTTCGGCAGATTGAATTTTACCATCCAGTATTAAACAGCGCCCAAAAAACTCGGTTTCAACAATTTCCACTGTCTGAAACCGGGTCTGGCCGCTGTAAATGTATTTTGAAATTCCATGCATATGGGCCTGGGTCTCTGTTGTATATTCTATAAACCATTTCCAGGTTGGTACAGACAAAAGGATCCCCTCCCTTTACTGGTTTACCACCTGCTTGTGAGACACCTCGAAATCAAAAATGCCACGCTTGACTTCATTGGCAGCCATATTTTGAGCGCTGAATTTCGCTTTAATATATTCACATGATATCCACGGGTCAACAGTATCTCCGCAGGTAAAGATATCCACGGCTGCATAACCCAGTTCCGGCCATGTATGAATTGCCAAATGGGATTCTGATATAACTACAACCCCACTGACCCCCTGAGGGCTAAACTTGTGAAAAGCTACTTCTCTAATTTCAGCTCCAGCTTCTAAAGCAGCGGCTACCATAATATCTTCGATTTTTTGCAGGTCGTTTAACACCTCTGTGGTGCAACCATACAGTTCTGCTAAAATATGACGGCCTAAAGCGTTCATTTTCGTGCCTCCTTTATGTTTAATTTATCTTCCTTTTAAACGTCAAATTAAATTTTAACAGATGTACATGAAAAGTCAATGATTTTACCAATATTTTATATCAAAATAAAAGGAGCTCTTATATAAAGAGCTTACCCCAAAATAACGCAATTTTTCTCTTATTATCTCTATTTCTTAAAGATTTTATACATCCTCTTATATGACTAAAACAAGTTTCTTATTAAAACCGAGACAACAATAATTAGAATTAGTGCCGCACCCATTGCTAAAATCGCTAAAATGACATTTCGATTCTTCCTGTAATCCGGCAAAACTTCGGCGTCCCTTCCGATCATTTCTTTTTCCTGAGAAGAAAACAGTCCTGCTATTTGATCTGCCCTATCCCGCAGGTTCTCATCCCTATTCCAGATCATATCCTCGGGTTTAATCTCGCCCTTTTGGACCAGTTCATTCAACTGCTCCCAGCTGTAAGGCCCCAGGTACTTTCCCCCCCGGTCTATATACCATTTTGCTGAATCCATTAAACCTACCCCTTTCTTAATGTATTTAAAGTTCAATTCCTAACCTATACATTCGTTTCCAGACCTGCTTACATA
>SKNC01000069.1 GCA_007120745.1 Bacillota bacterium | reverse complement strand
GTTATGGATCAGCAGAACAGGTTACTTACGGCGGAACCCCAAGAAAAATCTTCCCTGGATTACCTGTACCGGCAGCTGGTGGATAATGAGGTGGAAACGTCTATTGCCCGGGATTTGGTAAACGAGGTGGAAAGGGATTGTCCGGGGGACAATCTTACTCAACCCCAGGCTCACCGGCTTCTCTGTGACAAAATCGGCAAACGCCTGAAACCCGTAGATTTCAACGGTCAGAAATACATTTTTTGTTTTGTGGGGGCTACGGGAGTGGGGAAGACCACTACCCTGGCTAAACTGGCAGCCCACTATTCCATCTTTAAAGGGAAGAAAGTGGGACTGATTACCCTGGACACATATCGAATCGGTGCTGTGGAACAGCTGCGCAGCTATGCCCGTTTGATGGACCTTCCCCTGGAGGTGGTGATGTCTCCTAAGGAATTAACAGCAGCTCTGCTGAAAATGAAGGATATGGATTATATCATGGTGGACACTGCCGGAAGAAATTCAAAAAACTTCATACATATTCAAGAACTGCAAAGTTACTCCAAAGTTATACCGGAGCCCATTACCTTCCTGTGCTTAAGCGCCACTACCCGGTGGAAGGACATGGCGGTAATCACCAAAAATTTCAAGGCGGTCAACTATAACGCTTTGATTTTTACCAAACTGGATGAGACTTGTTCCTTTGGCAGCATATTAAATGCCGTTTGTCACACAGATCTTCCCGTAGCCTTTTTAACTAACGGACAGAAGGTGCCGGAGGACTTGGAGATTTCTTCGGAAGAGCGGTTGACGGAGATCATCCTGGGGGGTAGGAGTTCATGAATAACCAGGCGGATGGGTTGAAAAAACTGGTAAGTAGTGTAAGAGAAAAGGATATTCTTTACTCCACAGACCCTATGGGGAATATAAGCCGGGTGATCTGTATTACCAGCGGAAAAGGGGGTGTGGGCAAGAGCAATCTGTCAGTGAACCTGTCTCTGGCGCTCTCCCAACAGGGCCTTCGGGTGGTGCTTTTTGATGGAGACCTGGGGATGGCCAATGTAGATGTGCTGATGGGGCTTTACCCTCCATATAATCTTACGGATTTTTTGTATGAAAAGAAAACCCTGCAGGAAATTATGGCCCTGGGGCCCTGCGGCCTTAAAGTGATTCCGGGGGGATCGGGAATAACCCAGCTGGCCAATGCCACTCCCCGCCAGCAGAATCGTTTTATTAACGGGCTTTTAGAGCTGGAGGATGAGGTAGACCTGGTGCTGATTGATACCTCAGCGGGCTTAGGCTACAATGTTCTGCGCTTTGTATCCGCCGCCCACGAACTGATTGTGGTGACCACTCCCGAACCCACGGCGATTACCGATGCCTACAGCATTATCAAGGTGGTCTCCAATTATAAACTTCATTCCCGGGTGGGACTGGTGGTAAACCGGGTCAGGTCTGAGGAGGAGGCCCTGCAGACAGCCCGTAAGATCGAAAGGGTGTCTCAACGATACCTGGATATCAAGGTGCAGTACCTGGGTAGTGTGTATGAAGATGTTAAGGTGGGGGATGCCGTAAGAAATCAGGTGCCTTTTGTGATCAGCCACCCCCGGTGTAAAGCAGCGGAATCCGTAAGGAAGCTGGCCGGAAAACTGAATGGAGATTTTAATTCCCAGGAAGAGAAGCAGGGGTTTTCCGGGTTTGTTAAAAAAATGTTTAAACTTCTGTCCTAGGGAGGGGGTGTCCATGGAATCGAAGGATAAGTTCAGTATAAATGAAAAACTGGAGATTTCTGCAGAAAAAGGCGAATGTTTTTACAAGACTATAGTTTTGGGAGTAGACAGCAAATCCATAATCATTGGGATGCCCATGTTCCGAAACAAGATACTTCTATTGTATGAGAGAGATTGGGTGGTAATTAAGAAAACAAAGGATGATGCGCTTTACTATTACAGCAGTCAAATTATAAGCCGTCAGCGGGAGAATCAGATTGCCATGTACGAGATTCAGTACCCTCAGCTGTATGAAAGGGTCCAGCGCAGAAAATTCCTTAGACTTCCCTGTATGGTTCAGGTAAATTACCGCCGGGTAAACCCGGAAGATGAAATGAGCCAGGAGGAAGAGTTAAAAAAGCCTGAAGATAGAAAGGCGAACCGGGAGTTACAGCCGCAAAACCCGAAGGAAAAGATGATGTCCCAGGTTGTGGACCTGGAAGGGCGGAAGGAAGAATTTTGTGTTTCCCAGTCTATAGATATAAGTGGAGGCGGGGCAAAATTTTATACGGAGATGGACTATTCCCCGGGACAGCTTTTAGAGGTGGAGATTATTCTTCCCGACTATACCGTGCGAACTCATGCCAGGGTAGTTTATGCCACCGGGGGCATCGGTTTACTTCATGAGATGGACAGTGGAAAGTGGGCGGCTGTAGAATTTTATCAGTTACCAGAACGGGAAAGGGATATCCTGGTGGCATTTATTTTTAAAAAAATGAGGGAAAGGCTTTAATGCTATGGAGAGGAAGATGGATGTGATTTCCGAGGAGCTGTGGGAAAAGTACCTGGATGCCAGGGAAGATAAATACAGGCAGGAATTGATTCTTGAGTATCTTCCCCTGGTAAAACAAATCGCCCGGAGGATGTCTCTTGGCCTGCCCGGGCATATTGATGGTGATGACCTGATCAGCTGGGGGATATTGGGGCTTTTAGATGCTCTGGAGAAGTACAGGCCGGAAAAGGGTAGTCAGTTTAAAAGCTATGCATCCACCAGAATTAAAGGTTCCATTTTAGATGAATTACGTCGGTTAAGCTGGCTCCCCCGATCCCTTATTCACAACATCAAAAAAGTAGAAGAGGGGTACCGGCAGGTGGAAAACAGAATGGGAAGGGAAGCCAGCTTTGAAGAGGTTGCCCAAGAGATCGGCGAGTCTTCCACATTTGTGGAGAAGGTATTGGCACAGACCAATCATATCAGTGTCCTTTCCTTGGAAAGCCTCTTGTTTACCCGGGAAGAAGAACAGGGGAAAACGTTAATTGATACCCTTGCCTCTACAGAAGGAAGCCCGGAAAAAACCCTGGACGAAAAAGAACGGTTGAAAGCTCTAAAGAAGGGGTTGGAGAGGCTGCCCGAGAAGGAAAAATTGGTGTTATCCCTTTATTATTACGAAGAGCTCACCATGAAGGAGGTAGGGAAAGTACTGGACCTATCGGAGTCAAGGGTATCTCAAATACACAGTAGAGCAGTAATGAGGTTGAAGAAATATTTGGAAAAACACGATTAGGAAAGAATGGGCAGCATAGGATGAAGCTTATGGGGCGGTGAAATAGTGCTGTATATAATTTTTTTTCTGGGGCTTGCTCTGGTGGTGGTAAGCACCAGAAGCATGATTTATTCGGCAGGCAAGAAGGCAGCGGAAACAGTGGAGACTTCAGAGACAGTAGAGACATCAGAGACTTTAGATTTCTATCGGGAGCTGGAAGCATCCCTTTCTCAGAGTAAAGAAGAGGGCCCGGAAATGTTTGAGGAGGGTGTGGATTATAATCCCATGGGCGGCACGGAAAAACAAGACGAAAAGGTTGACACTGCCGGCAGCCAAGATCCAGGGGCTAAAGGCCAAAGTGAGGAAGAGGAAATCCTACAGCTTCATAAACTGGTATATACCTTGAGCGATCAGGGAAAGAACGGGGAAGATATTGCCCGTCAGCTGAATCTGGGAAAGGGGGAAGTGGAATTAATAATGGGATTAAGGCGCTGAAGATGTTTATGTCCCCTCCTGTTTTGTTTGGATTAGGGCTGGGGATGATGCTGGTATC
>SKNC01000071.1 GCA_007120745.1 Bacillota bacterium | reverse complement strand
GCTGCTTTAATTCAACATACGTAGAGGTCTGGGAATCGGGAACCAAAATAACCCCCAATTTTTTTTTGGAAGTGGAGGGCAGGGTTAAACGGTACTTCACCTTTTTCCCGCTGCTTTTTTCCACCCACAGGGTAAACTGTTTCTCCTCCGACTGAATACACCGGTTTAAGTCGCTGCGGTTTTCTATGTCACAATCATTAATTCTTACAATAATGTCACCGCTTTGCAGTCCGGCTTTGTGACCGGGATAATCCGGCAGCGTGTCCAGGATTTTAATGCCTTGTTCCGGTGGAGTAAAGATTGGTTCTTTGGAAAACTCTTCTTTATTTCCTTTTATGATGAGAAGCTCATGCCCCAGGGGAGCAAAAAGAACGGCCAAAAACATAAGCTCGGTACGGTAATACGCGGCTACAGCCAGCCCCAACAGAAGCAGGCTGTAGCCGCTTAAATTTTTAGCGGAACGCAGGCTTTTCTCCCGGGGAAAGGAGGATATAGAAATATCCCCGTAACCCAAACCGGCAGCAATGGGAAACATCAAGAAAATCGCTTTCATACCCTCCTCCATCACCCGCGATGAACCCAGCAGGGGCCACCATCCGGGCATCTCCAGGCCGTGGGGCAGCTGCTGTGCAGCTTCGGGAACCATCCTTGTTATTAGCCCTACAAGGGGAAGCGGCCAGAATTTCTGAAGGCTGAACCCTCCCACCACCTGTCCGGAATTATTTTTAAAAAATATGGGACTTACTCCCATATGCCCGCTGAGGGCAATGAGCAGGCTTTCCGTCAGATGAAGTATGCCAATTAATGCCATAAGTGCCGGAACATTTATATTTGCGATTTCACTGAGAATACCATTGTAAGTAAAATATGGGGACAGCCCCTTCAGTATAATACTCACAAGACCGATGATTCCTCCCGCATAGGCAAAGCAAATATACCTGGGGTTGATAAGCATAAAAATAATGGCCATGAGCCAAAGGAAAATAATACCCACCTGGTCTAAGGGAATTCCCATTATAATAAGCATTATACTGGCCAGTACTCCACCAAGAACACCAAAAGCCGAGGAAATTAATGTTTGGCGCAGGACATTGTTTTTGGGCACCCCAAACATTTTTGCTTCCATTCCCACAGATTTTCTATATTGAAAAGCCACCAGCAGCACTACCAGCCAGAAAATAAAATTCCCAAAGGTAAACAGAAAACTCCTGGAAAACATGCTCATGATATGAACGAATAGATCCATTCCTGCCACGACCTCTCTGCTGTAGTAATTCTAAATGTAGCGTTATCTTTTGACACCTGATGAAAAAACAATTTCTTACCGATGTATATAATCTAAAGCGGCATTAAGCTGAGAATCTAAGTCTATCAATTTTTCTTCTACGCTCTGCCTCAATACCCTTATGGTACTTCCGGCAAATATGCCGTCGGCTTGAAGGCCATTTTTTCTCTGAAAATCTTTCAGGTTCTCTTCCATTTTTTCATCAAAAAACCCTTCCACTTCCCGGGGATAACCCAATAGTTCCAGCAGACTTTGAAGAATCTTTACATCGTCCCCGTAATCTCCCAGCATCATTTCCCGGGTAAAGGGAAAACGATAATGGTTAAATATCTCGGGAAGCTCTACCGGAATATCAGGTTCTAATCCTACTCTGTGAATATCTTTTCGGGAGGGAGTCAGGTATTTGGCTACGGTAAAGCGCATGCCCACATCGTCCCCGTGAAATTTTTCTATATTCTGAACTGTAGCTTTTCCATAGGTGTTGGTGCCCACCAGCACCGCAGCCCCGCTGTCCTGGAGAGCGCCAGCAATTACTTCCGAAGCACTGGCTGAATATTCATTGACCAGCACCACTATGGGATAATCTTTGCCTTCTCCATAAGACTCATATGACCTGACCACTTCTCCAGCAGCATCCACCATAAAGGTTATGGGGCCAGCGGACAGCAGGGTTTCGCCAATCTCCACAGCTCCCTGAAGAACTCCCCCCGGGTTATCCCTGAGGTCTATTACCAGGCCCTTCATATTGTTTTCCTCTTCCAGTCTTTCCAGCTGATGCTTAAAATGATAGCCGGTGTGCTCATCAAAATTGGTTATTTGAATATAACCTATATCCTCTTCTAGAATTTTAGAACTTACCGTTTCTAAAATAATATTCCTGCGGATGACTTCAAATTCCAATGTTTCGCTAATTCCTTCTCTTTTTACGGTAAGGTGAACGAGGGTATTTTCCGGTCCCCGCATTCTGTTTACTGCTTCACCCAGAGAAACTCCCTCCAGGCTTTCCCCGTCCACAGCTAATATCTGGTCTCCAGGGGCCAGCCCCGCTTTTTCGCCAGGGCCTCCTTTAATAGGCGCAATAACGGTTACTCTGTCTTTTATCATGGAAACTTCTATCCCGATTCCACTAAAAGTACCGGAAATTTTAATATACAGGTTTTCCAGTTCCTCTTCATCTAGAAAATAGGTTTGGGGATCATCCAGGGAGCCAATCATCCCCTCTATAGCTCCCTTCATAAGTAAACCGGGAGGGACTTTTTCAAAATAGCGATTCAACAGGGTTTGGTAAACCCTTAGAAATAACCTGAATTCATCGGGAGGAATGGAATCATTTTGAGCATCCCCCGGGCTTTCCTCCGGGTGCTCCAAATCCTCCGTGGGAGTCAGGCTCATGGAAGTAAAGTAACTGCTGGTAAAATGATAAGTTGCTATGTTGCTGGCTAAGAACAGCATGCATAGCAACAAGACAATGATTTTCTTATCTTTCATATTGTAAAACACCAACTTTCCAGTGATTCATCCTTCAATTAGCCCTTATAACATTCATCCACCATTACAGCCGTGGACTTTTGTTACGTATTTTATAAAAAACACTGTCTAGAAAGAATTATAACATAGTTGAAAAAAATATAATAATGAATTTTGCTGTTCTTACTCAGGCAAAATTATTAAGTTGTCGTAAAGAATACCCCTTTCGAAATGAAAGGGGTATTACCATGAATTCATTTATAATGTCATATATAACGACTGACATAAGATCAAATCATATCTAGCGCACGTAGTTAAGGGGGTTCCGGGTTTGTCCATTAATCCTTACTTCAAAGTGAAGATGCGGTCCGGTGCTGAATCCCGTGGAGCCTATAGCGGCAATGCGCTGTCCCCTGGTTACCCGCTGGCCCACTGAGGTATTCAGGGTATGGGCATGGGCATAAAGGGTAGTCATGCCTCCTCCATGATCAATAATCACACAATTTCCATACCCACCGTAATACCTGGCTAAAATAACGGTACCGCTTTCCGCTGCCACAATGGGCACTCCCGTAGGAGCCCCAATATCAATCCCGGAGTGAAAAGAAGACCGCCTGGTTATGGGGTGGATTCTGGTTCCATATCCTGAAGTTATTCTGGTGTAGCCGGGTACCGGCCAGGCCAGCTGTGATGGAGCTTCTCCGCTCTCCCTTCGCTGTTCCTCCAGCAGCCTGTTGATTAATGATTCAATCTTTTTGGACTCCGCTTCCAGATCTCTTATGGCTTTTTCCTGGGCTTCAATAGCCTGACGGACCTGTGAAAGGACCCTGTTCCTTTCCTGAGACTGCCGGTCTATCTGAGCCTGCTTGTCCAGCTGGGAATTCCTTAATCCCAGCAGCACCTGTCTTTGATTTTCCAGTTCATGCCTGTGAGCCTCCAGCTCTTCCCTCTGCTCCTCCAGCTCTGCCCTCTGTATTTCCAGCTTTTCCCTCTCTTCTTTTATCTGGTTGAATAAAGCAATATCGCTGTTTAAGATACTCTGCAAGAAACTGAATCGAGTCAAAAAGTCACTGAAACCGGAGGAAGCAAAAAGCACTTCCAGGTAGCTGACAGAGCCATTTTCATAAATCGCCCTGATTCTGGTTTTCACCAGGTCATCCTGATCTGCCAGCCATGCTTCAACTTCTGCAATTTCTTCTTCCTTTTGCTGGATTTCTTCTTCCTTTTTTTCTATTTCTTTTTCTTTTGCCTCTATTTCTTTTTCAGTGCCCCGAATTTTTCTATTTATTTTATCAAGCTCTTCTTGAGCTTTTTTCAGCTGCTCTTCAATTTCATTAAGTTCCGCTGCCAGCAGGTCTTCCTGGGACTTATATTCCCGCAGTTCGTTTTTATTCTCGCTAAGTTCCCTGTTAACATCCTGAAGCTCGTCCCTTTTTTGGTCTATGGTATTGGCGAATGCCGGTGCAATAAAGGAAAAACATAAAAATATCACAAGAATAATTTTTAGAAACGCAAGACTTTTTTTCATTTTCAAGCCATCCCCCCGGTGATTTTATACTTTTAAAAATTTTCTCAGGGAAAAGCTGCTTCCTAAAATCCCCAGCCCAATCCCCAGGATAAACAGAGTCTGCAGTAAAAATTGAAAAACTTCTGCCGTTGGCATTAACGCCAAAAAAGGAATGTTAAAATTCACCCATTCCACAAGATATTGATACCCGAAATAAAGTCCTGCCACAGGTACCAAAGACCCCAATAGGCCCAGCACCAGGCCTTCAATAACAAAAGGCCAGCGAATAAACCAGTCAGAAGCTCCCACCATTTTCATAATCATAATTTCCTGTCTTCGGGTAAATACCGTCAGCTTGATGGTATTGGCTATCAGGAAAGTAGCTGATATCCCCAGGGCAATCATAAAAGCCACTCCCACCCAGTTAAGAATGCGGGTGACGGTAAAAAGCCTGTCTAACACTTCGCTGCCGTAATCCACCCTGGACACACCGGAAAGCTGTTTAATCTTCCCCGCCAGTTCCGGTACCTCCTCGGGCACGAAAGTCCTTACTTCGAAGGAATCCCGCAGGGGATTATTTCCCTGGTCCTCATACCCCTCCAGAAGATATCCCTGCTCACCCATCTGAGCCCTGAGCCTTTGCAGAGCATCTTCTCGGGAAACAAAAACGGCTTCTTCCACTTCCTCAAAACCGGTAATTTTTAAGTACAGCTGGTCTACCTGAGAACGGTTTACTCCCTCGTCCAGGAAAGCAACCACTTCTATCTGTGACTTAATATCTGAGGATAAAAAAGCTATATTGTAATTTAAAAGCATGAAACTGCCCAGCAGAAACAGGGTGATAATCACCACACCTACGGAAGCCAGGCTCATCCAGCCGTTGCGAAAAATGCTTTTAAAGGCCTCCGCAATAAAATATGCCCATGTTCTAAGCCTCATGTCGATAGCCTCCCTTCAGTTGATCCCTGACAATTTCTCCGTCTTCAACCTCAATCACCCTTTTGCGGAGACGGTCTACAATCTCCTGGTCATGAGTAGCCATGATCACCGTTGTCCCCCTAAGGTTAACTACTCTAAGAAGGTTAACGATATCAATGGAGGTATCGGGATCAAGGTTTCCCGTAGGTTCATCCGCCAGAATAATTGCCGGCTGGTTGACAATTGCCCTGGCCAGGGAAATCCGCTGCTGCTCCCCACCAGATAATTCCGAAGGCTTAGATTTTACTTTTCCTTTTAGCCCCACCAGTTCCAGTGACTCCATAACCCGCTTTTCAATTTCTCTGGTTGGAGTTTCAATCACCCGTAAGGCAAAAGCCACATTTTCGTAAACATTGCGGTCAGCCAGAAGCCTGAAGTCTTGAAACACGAGACCCATATTCCGTCGGAAAAAGGGAATCTCCCTTTTTTTTAATTTAACGACATCTCTACCCAATACTTTAATGGTTCCCCTGGTGGGCAGCAGTTCTCTATATAATAACTTCAGGATTGTTGTTTTCCCCGCTCCACTGGAACCTACCAGGAAGACAAACTCCCCTTTTTCAATGCATAAATTGGTGTTTTTTAGCGCTTCGGCTCCATTAGGATACCTTTTTGTCACGCTTATAAATTCAATCATAGATGTCAAACACTCCTAAGTAAAGCCTGCCTATCGCCATACTATTTCGACAAAGTTTTTTAAACTCCTTTAACAAATTACTGATTTTAACAAAATAGTTATAAAATTTTCATAAAAAAATTTCCTGCCTTACGAATTTAAGGCAGGAAATACATCAAATTACTTAACTTATTTTAAATTTTTAGTTTTTAACGCTCTGCAATTTGCTAAAGAATTACCTTTTCTGTAAAATTTCTTCAACCGCTTTGACAATATTCTCCGGGGTCAGTCCATATTTTTCTAGAAGCAGTTCCGGGGAACCGGATTCTCCAAAGGTGTCCTGCACCCCAACTCTTTTTACAGGTACCGGATATCTTTCGGCAGTAACTTCCGATACTGCGCCCCCCAGCCCTCCAATAATGCTGTGCTCTTCCGCTGTCACAATTCCTCCGGTTTCCCGGGCTGCCTGAACAATCATATCCTGGTCCAGGGGTTTAATAGAAGACATATTAATAACCCGGGCTTCAATCCCCTTTTGGGAAAGGGTTTGTGCGGCTTCCAACGCCTTGCTGACCATGATCCCCACAGCAATTATGCTGATGTCCGAGCCTTCTCTGAGAATCTTCCCTCGGCCCGGAGTAAAAGGTTCTTCTTCGGAAAAAATAACAGGAACCCCCGAGCGGCCTAACCTTATGTAAACAGGGCCATCCATTTCCACCGCTGCCTCCACGGCCTTTTTGGTTTCCGGGCCATCTGCGGGAACGATCACCGTCATGTTGGGCATAACTCTCATTATGGCAATATCCTCGATGGACTGGTGAGATCCGCCGTCTTCTCCCACGGTGATACCTGCATGGGTAGCCACTATTTTTACGTTTAGATTTGGATAAGCAATGGAGTTTCTCAGCTGGTCGTACACCCTGCCGGTGGCAAAAACGGCAAAGGTGCTGGCAAAGGGAATCAATCCCGCTGCGGCAAGACCTGCGGCTGTTCCCATCATGTCCGCCTCGGCTACCCCCATATTGAAAAAACGCTGGGGGAAAGCTTTTTTGAAATTGGCAGTCTTGGTTGACTTGGAGAGATCTGCATCCAGGGCCACAATACGGGGATTCTTTTTCCCCAGCTCCACTAATATTTCTCCATAGGCATCACGGGTGGCTATTTTTTGACTCATGCCTGTGTACCCCCCTTTCTAATTCAGCCATGGCTTTCTCCAGCTGTTCACGGTCAGGAGCCTTCCCATGCCAGTCCACTTCATTTTCCATAAATGAAACTCCCCGGCCCTTGATGGTCCGGCAGATTACCATGACCGGCTTTCCTTTTATGGTCATTGCTTTCTGGCATGCCTCCCATATTTCCTTCACGTTATGACCGTCTATCTCCATTACTTCCCAGCCAAAGGCCTGCCACTTTTCAAAGAAAGGTAAGGGTGACTTTACCTCTGCACAGGGGCCGTCAATCTGCAGCTGGTTAAAATCCAGAAACGCGGTTACGTTGTCCAGGCCGTAGTGGGCAGAGGTCATGGCTGCTTCCCAGATCTGTCCCTCCTGGGTTTCACCGTCCCCCAGCACCACATATACCCGGTAGTTCTTTCCCATCACCCGGGCAGCCAGGGCCATGCCGTTGGCTGCGGAAAGACCCTGTCCCAGGGAACCGGTGGACATTTCCACCCCCGGGACCTTTCTCATGTCCGGATGCCCCTGCAGGGGAGAGTTTATCTTCCGCAAATTCCAGAGTTCTTCCACCGGGAAATACCCTTTTTCCGCCAGGGCTGCATATAAAGCCGGCGCGCCATGGCCTTTGCTTAAAACAAATCGGTCCCTGTCCGGGTCCTTTGGACTCCTGGGGTCAACATTCATTACCTGAAAATAAAGCACTGTCAAAATGTCTGCTGCGGAAAGAGATCCTCCGGGGTGGCCGGAACCTGCTTCACCAATCATTTTAATGATGTGTTTTCTTAAAATACCGGCCTTCCCTTCCAAATAATTAAAATCAACCTGCCCTGCATTCATCATTTTGCACCTCCTGCTGAAAATATTGATAATTTATTTATAAACATTATTAGAAAAACGGGGGGACAGGGAATAGAACAGGGGATGAAGACAGGGGACGGTTCTCTGTCTTATACCACCTTGTCCTGCCACCTTCTAAGGACGGTGGAAACCCTCTCCCAGCACTTCATGGACATTGCTTATGATAAAAAAAGAATCGGGATCAATGTTCCAAACAATATTTTTTAAATTGGAAACCTCAGCCTGGGACACCACGCACAGCAGGATGTTCTTTTCCCGACCGGAGAATCCGCCCTCTCCCTTTAAAACAGTAACTCCCCGATCCAGATCAGTAAGAATTGCCCGGGAAATTTCAGGTCCCTTATCAGAAATAATATAGCAGGCCTTGGAAAAGCCCAGGCCTTCCTGGACCAAATCAATTACCTTGCTGGTAACAAACAGGGAAATCAAGGCATACATGGCCAGCTCCGCATTAAACACAAGTCCTGCCAGGGCTATGATAACAAAATCAATGCCCAGTAGACCCTGTCCCGTGGAGAGACCAAAAAAATATTTGATAAGCTGTGCCGCCAGGGCTGTGCCCCCTGTTGAGCCGCCGGACCTGAAAACAATTCCCAACCCAATACCTAAAATTATGCCTCCATAGATGGAGGCCAGCAAAAGATCGGTGGTCAATATCGGTAAAAAGGCCAGAATCTCCACCAAAACCGAGAGAAAAAATGTTCCTGCCAAACTTCTTACCACAAATTTCATTCCTAAAAATTTGCCGGCCGCCAGAAAAAGCGGAATATTGGAAAGCAGAATGGTCAGACCCACTGGAATATTAAAGGTATGAAACAGGATAACACCCAGTCCGCTGACACCACCGGAGGCTATTTTGTTGGGAATAAGGAACATGTTTAGGCCAAAGGTCATAACCAAAGACCCCAGCAGGGCTCCCGTTATAGGCCATATGGCTTTTTGAATCCCCTGAAACAACCGTTTCCTTTTTTTCAATAGTCCATCCCCAGATTCAGTATTTGCGGCAGACACCTTTTACAGAGCATTTTAGTTTTGCGATTCCCGTTCTGATGCGCTCTGTCTCAGATAGTGATCAATAAAAAGATCAATGTCCCCATCCATCACGGCATTTACATTCCCTGCCTCAGCGCTGGTCCTGTGATCTTTCACCAGCGAATAGGGATTAAAGGTATAGGAACGAATCTGGCTGCCCCAGGAAATTTCCTTTTGTTCCCCACGAAGCTTAGCCAGCTTTTCATCCCTCTCGCTTTGATACAGGGATGCCAGCTTTGCTCTCAAAATCTTCATGGCCTGTTCTTTGTTATAGTGCTGGGAACGTTCATTTTGACACTGCACCACGATTCCCGTGGTCAGGTGAGTAATTCGAACTGCAGAATCAGTCTTGTTCACATGCTGCCCCCCCGCTCCTTTGGAACGGTAGGTCTCTATTCGTAAATCCTCCTGGTTGATACTTAGATCATCGCTTTCCTCTTTTACCTCGGGCATCACGTCTACTGAGGCAAAAGAGGTATGCCTTCGTCCGGAAGTATCAAAAGGAGAAATTCGCACCAGTCTATGCACCCCTTTTTCTGCTTTCAGATATCCAAAGGCGTCTTTCCCGGTTACGGAAAAAGTAACACTTTTCAAACCGGCTTCATCCCCCGGAAGCATATCTAAAATTTCTACTTCATAGCCTCTTTTTTCCGACCAGCGGGTATACATTCTAAAGAGCATCTCCACCCAATCCTGGGATTCGGTCCCCCCGGCTCCCGGGTGAAGAGCCACAATAGCATTATGGTCATCGTACTTCTGATTTAACAGCAGGGAGAGGGAAAGAGCCTCCAATTCCCGGTTTACCTGGGGAAACTTTTTCTTTATTTCCGCATCCAGGGAATCATCGTTCTCCTCCTCCCGGAGAAGTATTAAAATCTCCAGCTCCTCCAGCATTTCCTCCAGCTTTTTCACCCGGTTTACCGAATATTTAAGGGTATTTAATTGATCAATGGACTTCTGGGCCTTTTCATTGTTGTCCCAGAATCCCGGTAGAGACATTTTTTCTTCTATCTTGCTGATATTTTTCTCTTTGTTCTCCAGGTCAAAGAGAAGCCCTCATTTCCTCAAGTCTTTCCTGGAGCAGGATAATTCTGCTCTTTACTTCTCCATAATCCACCGATTTAACCTCCTTATAAAAGCCAAAAATATATTTTTTACCGCCCGCAGCAGCGCTTGTATTTTTTGCCGCTGCCGCAGGGGCAGGGCGCGTTTCGGCCGATTTTTTTGCTCTTGGCCGGTTCCTTCTTGGGCTTATCTCCCGGAGTTTCTCCGGAGGCAATTTCCCGGGTCACTGGGGCAGATTTGTGCTCCATGCTGCTGGAAACCACCTGTACCCGGAACAGCAGCCGCACCGCGTCCTCCTGCATGCTTTTAATCATATTTTGGAACATCTCATAGCTCTCAAACTTATATTCTATCAGGGGATTTCTCTGCCCATACGCCCTGAGGCCGATTCCCTGTTTTAAATCATCCATGGCGTCAATGTGCTGCATCCACTTGCTGTCCACCATGCGCAGGAGAATCAATCTTTCCAGGTCCCTCATCATATCCGGGCCCAATTCCTCTTCCCGCTTTTGGTACCCTTTCAGCGTTCTATCCAGCAGCAGCTCCCTGATTTCCTCCCGGTCCAGTTCCGCCAGGTCCTCTTCTGACAGCGGATTGGAGGGGTCCAGGATATTATTGGTGTAATCCACCAGGGATTTCAGGTCCCAATCCTCCGGGTAAACTTTTTCATCCGCATACAGGTCCAGGCTGTCCGTTATAATGCTTTCGACCATTTCCATAATGCTGTCCTTGAGATTGGTTCCTTCCAGTATTTTGTGCCGTTGGGAATAAATTAATTCCCGCTGCTGGTTCATCACCTCGTCATATTCCAGCACATGGCGTCGAATATCGAAGTTTCTACCCTCTACCTTCTTTTGTGCCGATTCAATGGCTTTGCTCACCATGGGGTGGTCGATGGGCATATCCTCTTCCATCCCCAGTTTATCCATCATTCCCTTGATGTTATCAGACCCGAAAATCCGCATCAGGTCGTCCTCCAGGGAAATGAAAAACTGTGAGGACCCCGGATCCCCCTGACGGCCGGAGCGGCCCCGCAGCTGGTTATCGATTCGCCGGCTTTCGTGCCTTTCGGTACCCAGGACATGAAGTCCTCCCAAATCCGTAACTCCTTCCTCCAGGACGATATCGGTTCCTCTACCGGCCATATTGGTGGAGATGGTAACCGCTCCCCTCTCTCCTGCCCGGGCTATAATTTCCGCTTCCTTTTCATGGTGTTTGGCGTTCAGCACCTGATGGGGAATCCCTTTCCTCTTCAGCATATCGCTGAGCATTTCTGATTTCTCAATATGGATGGTGCCCACCAGGCATGGCTGTCCGGAGCGGTGACGCCTTTCAATCTCCTCCACCACTGCCCTGTACTTATACTCCTCCGTCTTATAAATTACATCGGGAAGGTCCTCCCTGATCATAGGCTCGTTGGTGGGAATCACCACCACGTCCAGTCCGTAAATCTTTTGGAATTCCTCCTCCTCGGTGATGGCGGTACCGGTCATGCCTGCCAGCTTCTTAAACATTCGGAAATAATTCTGGAAGGTTATGGTAGCCAGGGTCTGGCTTTCCTTGGCCACCTTTACCTTCTCCTTGGCCTCAATGGCCTGGTGAAGGCCGTTGCTGTACCGGCGCCCGTACATGGGGCGTCCCCGGAACTCATCGATGATAATAACTTCCCCATCTTTTACAATATAATCCTTGTCCCGCTTCATCAAGGCATGGGCCTTTAATGCCTGGTTCAGGTAATGAGAAAGCTCCATGTGCACGTCATCAAAAAGGTTTTCCACTCCCAGCAGCTGTTCTGCCCGGGCCACGCCCTCCTCGGTAAGAATTACCGTGTGGGCTTTCTCATCCACGGTGTAATCTTCATCTTTTTTCAGCCGGGGAACAAACCGGGAGAATTTTTCATACAGGTCCGTGGACTGCTGGGAAGGCCCGGAAATAATCAGCGGGGTCCTGGCCTCATCCACCAGTATGCTGTCCACTTCGTCCACAATGGCATAGTTTAGCTTCCGCTGCACCAGGTTTTCATAAGAAGCGGCCATGTTGTCCCGCAGATAATCAAACCCAAATTCGTTATTGGTACCGTAGGTAATATCTGCAGCATACGCTTCTCTCCGCTGTGAGGGATTCAAGCCATGAACAATTAACCCCACCTTCATGCCCAAAAACTCATACACCTGACCCATCCATTGGCTGTCCCTCTGGGCCAGGTAGTCGTTTACGGTAACAATGTGCACTCCCCTGCCCGTAAGGGCATTCAGGTACGCAGGAAGAGTGGCCACCAGGGTTTTCCCCTCCCCGGTTTTCATCTCCGCAATCCTTCCCTGGTGAAGCACAATTCCCCCCAGAATCTGGACATCAAAAGGCCTCATGCCCAGGGTCCTGCGGGCAGCCTCCCGAACCACGGCAAAAGCCTCCGGAAGAAGGTCATCCAGTTCCTCTCCATTATCCAGCCTTTCTTTAAATTCCTCCGTCTTATTTTGCAGCTGAGAATCGGAAAGAGCAGATATTTCCGGCTCCAGGGAATTCACCCGGTCCACTACTTTCTGCAGCTTTTTTATCTGTCCTTCGTTGCTGTTGCCCAACAGTTTACTGATAAAGTTAAGCACTTCAAAACCTCCATTAAATAAGGTAATATAGTGAAAAGGAACCTCACCGGGTTCCTTTTTTTATTTGACTTTTATGAAAGTCCCCTGAATTATTTTACCATTAAAAGTTTCTAAAAACAAGACTGCCCGCCCCTGCCCTTCCTTGTTACACAGCCCATCGTCACATAATATGATTGATTATGTTAATTATTGTCGAAATGCAAGTTTAATATTAGGGACGGTTCTTATGATTAATGATTTTTCAGTAATATTTTCATTGTGGAAACGCCTCTTAGAATACTCATATTCCCAATGGATTCCTGAAGTATAGCAAGGCTATATTCTCCTGAGCCAGTTCGCGGTATCGTTTTTTAAGCATGCCGGCCTTGTATCCCTGAGCATGGCATTTTGAATCAACAGCATAACCCCAACAGTAATCAGGATATCGCCGATGCTGATTACCATGGGGAAAGGATACGGCGGCGGCAGCGGGATTATATCCGCCAGCCAGAAAAGCCGGGTGCCCTCCTCCATTAAAACATGGGTGCCGGTCTCCGTAAGGCTCAGCCCTACAGCGTCCAGTGCCCGGGGTGAAACAGGCATTTTCCCTCCGTTGGCCGCAATTACAATGAAGTTAGCCAGGGAACCCAGGCCAACCATTTTAATCTCTGGGAACTCTAAGCTCTGCCACAAACCCCAGAACAGGATGATATAAGCAGTAATTTGTATAACTCCTCCGTACAGTAAAAAAAAGTCCACCTTCCAGGACAAAAATTGAACCAGGTAACGAATTGTAAAGGCCAGCAGTATCCAGTTTAATCCTTCCAGGTTATAGCTCAGCAGACGCTTCAGCCTGCCCCCTCTGAACCACCCGATCACCAGTGCCAGGGCGACTGATTCCAGGAACATTTACCAGCTCTCCCTTTTCAAT
>SKNC01000002.1 GCA_007120745.1 Bacillota bacterium | reverse complement strand
CGGCGGAAAGAAGATTAAACTTTTTGGGAAAGATATTTCATTCGGGTGGCCTCTCCTCCCCGTATGTGCCTCTCCGCTTTGTTCTTATCCAGAACCTTCTTTACCTCCCGGGCATACCCGGGATGTATTTCCGGCAGTCGATCTGTAATGTCCTTATGGACGGTACTTTTACTTACTCCGAACAAACTGGCTACCTGCCTCACCGTTGCACCGGTTTCCAAAATATAGGTGCTTATTTCCATTACTCTTTGTTCTATGTAATCCTGCACTTGGCCGCCCCCTTGCTTTCCTTCCTATCCTATTTTTATGAAGCTTTACGGCTAAAGATGACAAACATGAGAAGTAAAAAAGAAGTCAGATTTTACACCGACTTCCTGAAATTTCTAAGCTGCCTTCCCTAGGGAAGGTATTCCTGAGGATCCCGGTACTGGCCTTCTACCCGAACACCGAAATGCAGGAAATATCCCTGAGAAGCATCCAGGTGGGCAGTATCCCCAATGGCGGCAATGACCTGTCCCTTTTCCACCTGTTCTCCCGGCAGAACTTGAACTTCCGTAAGATTTCCGTAAATGGTTTCAATACCTGCCGCATGGCTCAATACCACGGTTTCCCCCAGGGTGGCATTCATTTCCACTTTCTCTACAGTACCCCCCAGGGCTGCTCTTACCTCCTGGCCTGAGGGAGCTTCAATGTCCACTCCGTCATGAAGACGGTACTGGTTCTCATGGGAATAAACCTGGTGAAATTTTGCCGTAATTTTACCGTTTACCGGCCAGGTGAAAGACTCCAAAAGTTCTGCTTGTCCTGTGGGAATGCTGAGGTCCTTTTCTAAACCCAGAGCAAGGTCCCCCTGAGAAAGCGATTCCTGTCCTGAGCCCTTATCGGCTGCAGCTTCTCTATTTTCTTCCTGATCAATTCCGGAAACATGACTGTCCAGGGGCTCAAATTTGATTCTTTCCGCCCTCTGGTTTTGTCCCACTACTACTGCTGCCACAAGTATTAAAGACAGCATTAAAAAAGCGGCTAACACGTGTTTCTTTCGCTTTACCCTGGGGACTGGCTTATCCGACAACTTGTACCAGCCCCTGCCAAAAGGTTTCCCCTGGAAGGACATCCGTTTTCTCCAGTCCTTCACCTTATCCTTCATCTTCTTCCAGATTTCTTGTAAGGATTTCATCCTGTCTTTCATATATTCCTCACCTCGAGGAATAGTATATCCGCAACGTTTCTATAATATACATATTTATCCTGAGAATGACAGGGTTAACTGGCAGGGCGTTTCAGGGGAGTGATTTCTACTCCCTGGTAGTAGTGCTTAAGAATCTCTTCATATGTATAGCCCTGCTTTGCCATTCCATCCGCCCCGTACTGGCAGAGACCCACACCGTGACCAAATCCCCTGGTGGTAAAAATAATATTGTTATTATGAACTTTCCAGCTGACCCGGGTGGAGGGCAGGTTCAAGAGACTTCTCAATTCATGCCCCGTTAAGGTCACGTTGTTCACCTGCAGTGTTTTTAGACGCTCCGTGGAACTGCGGTCCACTGATAGAAAAGAGGGCCCACGGGAGGTAGTGACCGGGGTGGCCTGGGGAAATCGGCTCAGCAGGTTTGAAAATTCCCGCAGGGTATAGGTGGTTTCCTTCTTTGACCAGGGGGAATGGCTGCAGTAAGAGCATTCTACTCCTTTCAGGTAGGGAGAGGAAGCACTCCATACCTCCTCGGAATTGTCGGTATGGCCTCCACAGGTGGAGTGGAATACCGCATCCACCGGCTGGCCCTGGTAGCTTACCACAATATCCCGGGTGTCCTGA
Source organism: Bacillota bacterium (assembly GCA_007120745.1). Taxonomy (GTDB): domain Bacteria; phylum Bacillota; class Dethiobacteria; order SKNC01; family SKNC01; genus Contubernalis. The sequence continues at coordinate 2,022 of SKNC01000002.1, read as the reverse complement.
ACCGCAGACACAATTTTATTCCAGTACTGATCCTGCTGTTGGGAAGACCATTTGCTCAGGGCCTCCTCCCGGCTCATCCAGGCCTGGCAGTGCTGTTCAGAGGTACAGATATCTGCGGAGGGATGATGGTCACACCCCCTGCCGCCGCTGATCAGGGTTTGGGCCAGGGTATAGGTCCGGGCAATGACCGCCTGGGCCTTCAGTGCTTCTACTTCAAAGGATGCGGGCATTTCTGCCGCTACCACTCCTGCCACATACTCCTCCAGAGGCATCTCCCGAAGTTCCCTGTCCCGGTGGTGCCACACATTAACGGTCAGTTCCCCCGGTTCCGGCTCCCGCTGTTCATAAACCTTTTGGGGTGTTTCCCCTCCTTCCGCCTGTTCCATGGGGCTGAAGTCTATCAACACAATGAATGCCGGAAGGCAGATAACTCCAAAAAAAAGGGCAATCACCAAATAGGCTGTTAACTTTCTCATCCATGTTTCCTCCGTTTTTTTGTTCCTTCCTAATATATGCCGCTTTCAGAGGTTTTATGATATGAATCGGCCGCCCCTACCGGGGGGCGGCCGTATTTTCTATAAGATTTAATGTTTCTGAATGCTCCACAGCTTCTCCTGCCGCTGTATCCTCTTCTTCCTCCATTTTTACCCGCTGGATATCGGCACCCAGCTGCCGTAACTTTTCGTCTATGTGATAATAGCCCCGGTCGATGTGTTTTACCTCCAGCACCTCTGTGCATCCCCGGGCGGCCAACCCGGCCAGAACCAGAGCAGCACCGGCTCTCAGGTCCGTGGAACGCACCGGAAATCCCTGAAGCTTCTTTACTCCCGTAAGAAACGCGCTGGATCCCTCCACCCGGATATCGGCTCCCATGCGGTTCAGCTCCGCCACGTGCATGAAACGGTTCTCAAATATGTTTTCCGTTACAACGCTGCGGCCCCGGGCCAGGGTCAGGAGAGCCATAAGCTGGGCCTGCATATCCGTGGGAAATCCGGGATAGGGAAGGGTTTTGATATCCAATGGACGGCTGCAGTTTTCTCCGGACACCAGGATACTGCCGTCGTTTTGCTCCACCAGCTCTGCTCCGGCTTCCTTTAGTTTGGCCGCCACCGCCTTCAGGTGATCCAGGATTACATTATCCAGGATAATCCTGCTTCGGGTGATAGCTGCAGCCACCATAAAGGTTCCCGCTTCAATCCGGTCCGGAATCACCGTATGTACAGCACTTCCCAGTTCTTCCACACCTTCAATTCGAATTACTTTAGTCCCGGCACCGCTGATTTTTGCGCCCATGGCGTTTAAGAAGTTAGCTAAATCAACAATTTCCGGTTCCTCTGCCGCATTTTCAATCACCGTTGTGCCCAGAGCTCTGGAGGCTGCCATCATCAGATTTTCCGTAGCCCCTACGCTGGGAAAGTCCAGGTAAATCCGATCCCCCCTGAGTGCTTTAGCCCGAATGCATATATAACCGCAGGCCTCTTCTGTGGTCGCTCCCAGGGCTCTAAATCCTTTTAAATGCAGGTCGATAGGCCTTCTTCCTATAGAACAGCCCCCGGGAAGGGAGATCTTAACCCTTCCCCGGCGCCCTAAAAGCGCCCCGGCCGTAAGAAAGGAGGCTCTCATTTTAGATACCAGATCTACGGGAGGCCCTTCTCCCCGAATTACATCCGCCTTTATTTTTAAGTTGTTATTGTCAAAATAAACCCTGGTTCCCAGCCTTTCCAGCACTTTCATCATGTTATGAACGTCGGAAAGCGGCGGAACGTCTTTGAGACATACCTCCTCCCGGGTCAGAAGGCAGGCTGCCATAATGGGGAGTGATACATTCTTGGCCCCACTGATTTTTACCCTTCCCTGCAGTTTTTTCCCACCAAGAATTACGAATTTATCCATACTGATTAACCTTTCCTTTGCTATTGGTTCACGGAATACATTATATGTAATTTAACGAATTCTGTGCGAACCGGTCACAGGTAAATATATCCCTCTATCATTATTACCTTATTTTGCCGGGATATACTT
>SKNC01000052.1 GCA_007120745.1 Bacillota bacterium | reverse complement strand
GGCTTTGGCTGACTCCAGAGCCTGATCCGGATTTCCGCCCGCAGTATACCAACAGCGTTATCTACGGCGGCCTGGGGAACGACTTCATTCACGGCGGCCATGGGGATACCGCCATATCCGGCGCCGAGGCGCTGCGGGAGTTCTATGATGCGCCGGCCAAAGCTTTAGAAATGTGGCAGAGTATTCTGCAGGCTACCGAAGCCGGGGCGGTCTTTGCTGAAGGAATGTTCTCGGCTTTCAACCCCTATCAACCCTTCAGCCGGATCCGGGTGGATGAAAACGGAATCTGGACCAATGATCCCAGCGGAAGGGAGTTCCTGCTGAACTTCGACCCCACTGAGGAGGCGGGGAACGATGTGATTTTCGGAGGCCCTGGTAACAACTGGCTGGTGGGTGCTACCGGTTCTAATCACCTCTACGGTGGTTGGGGCAACAGCCTGCTGGATGTGAACAGCAGAATTAACAATGACCTTCACTCCAGCTACGCTTACGGCGGAGCCGGTAGGGATGTGCTTATCGCTAACAGTCTGGATGACCGGCTGATTGACTGGACGGGGGAATTTAACAACTACTACGTGCCCTTTAACCGCTATGGCAAGGGTACCATCACCCGCAGCGCATCACCGGGACTGGTGGACTTCCTCCTGCAGCTGGCGAAAAGTGACGGCGCTGATATAACCTCGGGTATCGCTTACGGTGGAGACCCGACAAGATACGGGGAACCTTACGGCGAACTGGGCCTGGTCATACAGCAGGATGATGCTTCCAGGGACAATCGGGGCCAACCCAGGAATCCACGGCCCGGCAACAGGTCAGGCGGAGATGAGGATACTAAAGCAGACAGTGTTGACAGCTCGGATTCCTTAGAGGTTCTGTGGGTTCAGGGGGACGATTCCCAGGAAAGTGGAGCGGGATACGATGCTGATACGTCTACTGTACATCAGCTGGAGGATGTTGTTTCCCAGGAAAGCTTCTTCATCCTGACCGAGGAACCCCCGGATGATTTCTATATAATTTGGAACAGTTCAGGTATTTTGGGTGAAATCCGGTGCGTTTCAGGCTTCGGGGGAAGAAATTCCCAGGCTAAAGCTTATCTTTTTGAGGGACTGGCTATAATAAAAGAAAAAGAAATCACAGATATGAAGAAACAAAATTCAAAACCAGTAAGAAAAGCGCTGAGAGTGCTGGAAATTTAAAGCGAGATAAGCTTTCCTGACGGTACTGCCGCCAACTGCACAGAATGTACAAGAAAGAGCCCAATGTGTCCACATTGGGCTCTTAAAATGGTAAGAGTTATAGAATTTTGATGAACAAATCTAATGTTACCGTAATTCCACAGTACTGAGTTCATACCTGACATAATCATTTGCGGAAACATCCAGTGTCTCATACAGGGTCATCATCTGCAGATTTCCAAAGTCCCCGATATGCCACGCAACCTTATATTCTCTGTTTTGGTCAGTTACACTGATGACAGATTCGTAAATGGTTCCGGAAAGATCTCCAAAGGTTCCGGAGGAGGTGCCTTTAGATTCTACTTTTACGTGGGGGTGAGTGCCGCCCAGGACGGCTTCGGGATCGTATGCTGACACCAGATTAAAAGGCATAAACACAAGGCTAAAGACTGGTTGTGTCATCATTGAAGCTAATTCTGCAGGCATCATTTCATCATCAATGGCAATCTGTACGGTATTGCCGTTATCGTCAACCCAGGTGGTGAGGGACATATCCAGTTGACCGTTGAAATAGGTTTCCATGGTAACTTTGGATGTTTCCACTCCAGATGCGGTTTCTTCCCCCTCGAAACGATACACAATGCTGGAGATGTGGTCCCCGGTGGATATGTCAAATTTCAGATGCTTAAACAATTCCACCAGTTCACTGATATCCTGAGGATTTTCCCAGTAATCAAAGGCAAATTCACCATTGTCATCCACAGCTTCATCAGTATCTTCGCCAGCAGCATGATCAGGATCTTCTGATACACCGTTTTCCGTCATTCCATTATCCGGCACAGGGTCATCCTCCCCAGAGCCGCACCCTGCTGTCATAGAGAACAACATCAATGCTGCAAGCAAAATCACAGGAAGCCAATAAAAGCGTTTTGATGTAAAAATTGTAATAAGAACCCCTCCTTCAAAATTATTTACCTGATCTTGCCTTCTTTGATTATCTTTTTAATTAACTACAAAAAAGAAAGAACGCAGATTGTCTTACCCTACATTATACCATTTACAGTAAAACCATTCCAGAAATTCGACAAAATTAATGAAAAATTCTGTTAACTTACAAGATAGAGATAATTGTCTGTATGCGAAAGCGGGGAATTTTGATTCTCTTTTAAAGAATTGTACAGGCAGGAATACTCCTTTTTTGCAGGAAGTATTAATTAAATACGGGGAGGAGATAATATAGTTTATGGTAAAAATTAGCATCCTCTCTGGCGCAACATTTTATTAATTCAGGCGTCTTACATTATTAAGTAACGCCTTTGATCTGAGGTGATTTAAATGATGATTCCCCCGGGAGTGACTCAAGATTTTGAAGCCCTCTTTAAAGATCTCTGGCCTGAGATATACCGGTTTATCTATTACAAGGTACAAAATCGGGAAGAGGCGGAAGAACTGACCCAGGATACCTTTAACCGGGTGTATCCTAAAATCAGGGATGGCCAGGTGCAGCAGGAGAAAATCAGGGCCTACGTGTTTCAGGCGGCCCGGAATATGCTGAAGGACCTCTGGCGGAAAAGGGCCCGGCATCCCAAAGTGGTAAACCTGGAAGAGGTGCAGGAGAGCCGTTTGAGTCAAGGTGGTCTGGAAAATGAACAGGAGGACCGCATGGTGGTTATGGAGGCCATGAAGGAATTGTCTGAGGATTACCGGGAGGTTTTGGTCATGAGAATTGTAGAAGGATACCCGGTGAAAGAAGTGGCCCGGAAGATGAACCGTACCCCGGGAGCGGTGCGGAGTCTGCAGTTCAGGGCTGCGCAGCATTTAAGAGAAATCCTGGAAGAAAGGGGGTATTTCCGTGGATAAAGAAAAGCAGGAGCAGGTGCTTTCGGATTTTATTGATGACCTGATTGAAGAGAAAAAGCCCGGGGCCTATGATTCCGAGGAGAATCGGGAGATGGAGAAGCTCTTTGAAACGGTTCGGGCGGTGAAGAGGACCCGGGAGGATCAGGGACAGGCGGGAGTCGGCCATGAGAAGGCCTCCCGTTTCAGCAGTGAGCCCGGGGATCAAAGAAGCGGCGGAAGGCCCCGGAAGTCTAAAGATGGAAAGGGTTCCGGCCCGTTTCGGAGGTTTGCCCTGGTCGCGGCTGCTGCGGCTATCCTTTTGTTTGCTTTTATTGGAGTGCTGGACAGTCCTTTCACCGGTCAGGATAACATTGTGGAGGCCGTGGTAAAAGCCTACGAAGAACTGGAAAGTTATGAAGGAGTGGTGGAAGTTCAATCCAGGAGGGACGGAGTGGTGGACTTTCAGGAGACGGTGAATATCACCTACCAGAAGCCCTGGAAATACAGCGCAGTGCACCAGTTCAACGGGGTGGAGATGAAGAATGTCAGCAACGGGGACCGGCTGGTGACCATTATGCCCAACAGCGTTACCGTGGATAATGTTTTCCCGGAAAAAGAACTGTGGCGCTATCATATCGGGACCCAGGTGTGGGAGCTGAAGAATGCTCAGGAGGTTGAGGAGGTCGGTGAGGAAACTCTGCTGGGCAGGGAAGCGGTGGTTCTGCAGTACCGGTATGAAGAGGGGGAAGAATACAGCCGGATGTGGATTGATAAGAGGACCAACCTTCCTTTGAAAAAGCAGCTGTCTATTCATGAAGAAAGCACCCTGGTGGTGCAGTTTACGGAACTTGCGGTGAATCCCTCTTTAGATGAAGATATATTCCATTACGTCCTGGAGGAGGGGGAGCTGGGAATCGCCTCTGTGGAACACCCGGACTTCAGGGAACTGAACCGGCAGGGACAGATGGCGGAGGTGGAGACCGCTGCGGATCTGGATGCGGTTCTGGAACAGCTTCCCGAAGGATATGAGCTCTTTAAGGTGGGAGTTCTGAAGAACGACGTGTTTTTTGACTACGTGCTCAGGTACCGGGGAGCTTCGGAAAGGGACTTTCTGGATATCTATCTGTCCTCCAATCCCAGGGAGTTTCACTACAGTCTGGATTCCCGGGTAGGAAAGCTGGCGGGAGGATACGTGGAGATAGACAGGAAGGCCTGGAACGTGCTGGAGCATTATATCGGGGAAAGCAGCTTTGCCAAGTGGATCACCCCTGAGTTTGAGATCTTTATGGTGACTAATCACGGGTCTGCGCTGCCGGAAGCTTACCTGGAGAATATCGCCAGGGAAGAGATACAGTATGTCACTCCGGAGGATTTGGCAGAGGAGGGCATTGAGCCTCCCATTATTAAAGAAGGGCACTAATAGTCAGAACAAGGCTCCGAAAAAAATAATGATTTTTATGGGAGGGAAATATTTTCATGCTTTTCCCTCCCAGCTATTTTAAATATCGCTTGAGTTCTTTATAAAAGTTTTCTCTGGTTCCAGCCATAATAATTACTACTATATCACCGTTTTCAAGCGTAGAAACTCGATATGCCACTTCATAGTTTGTGCGGTTATAATAGACATCGAGGCAGTATAATCCGCCTAATGCTCCGGTTTTTGCCTGTCCTATGGCAGGATTTTTTCTTATGCTTATCACAGCTTCTTTGAATGTTTTTTTCAGACCTTTATCCTTAATTTTTTTAAAATACTTTGTGGCAGCGGGTGAGTAGATTACCGGAAGCATGTTTAAGCCTCCGTTTCATCATCTGGTCCAAATATTTCTTCAGTATAGTCTATATAGTTAGCAGAGGCCTCTTTTGCTAATGTATCGGCTTCTTCGATAAGTTTCTCTACAGCAGGGCGTATCTGACGCATTTTGTATTTAAACTCACGTAACAGTTTCTTCCCTGAATAGCCTTGTTCTATAAGATCTGATAAGATTTCCTCTGCAAATTCTGGATCTTCACTTCTCACAGGTATGAGGATCAGCATATCGTTTGCATAGATACAATCAACCTCACTGGTTAGTCCTAAAGCTTTATAGTACTTCGATGGAATCGTTATTTGTCTTTTTGATGAGATATGAATACGGCGTTTTTCCATAGAAGTTATCTCCTCTCATTATAATATATGTTTTTCGGGTATAACTGGGTAAGGAAACCAAGCATCTTTACGTTAATTATATTCACGGTCAGGAGGATTGTCAATTAGATGTATCTTACCTGCAATCTGGGTGCAGCAGGGATGACCTGTTCCCGATAGGATTCTTTTTGAAGAAGGATCCTATTTTTTTGTTAAAAAATAATAACAGGGCTCGTTTTTTCGCTTATAATGTATATAATGGTTTTTAAGGCATAGCTTCGGTGTAATGTCGGCATTATATTAGATAGGTTATTTTTTTGTTTCGGAGGTTTAGTGATGATTCCCATACGCGATAACATTCGGTCCCGCCGATTCCCCCTGGTGAACTATACCCTGATTGGTATCAATGTTATAATATTTCTTTATCAGGTGACCCTGGGGCAGCAGGGAGCCATGGAGTTTGTATTTACTTACGGGGTAATCCCTGAGAACATTACCCGGATCCTGGCCGGAGATATATTTACCGTGGGTCCGGCTCCCCTGCTTACCCTGGTATCCTCTATGTTTCTCCACGGAGGCTGGTTTCACTTGATTGGGAACATGCTGTATCTGTGGGTATTTGGGGATAATATTGAGGACTGCCTGGGGTCCTTTACCTACCTGGTGATTTACATATTGATGGGGATAGCGGCTACCTTTGTTTATATCATCTCCGCTCCCCTGTCAGAGATCCCCTTGATTGGGGCCAGTGGGGCCATTGCCGGTGTGCTGGGAGCCTACTTTATTCTGTATCCCAAGGCCCGGGTGGTGACGCTGGTTCCCTTAGGGATATTCTTTACATTTTTGGAGATTCCCGCCATGATATACCTGTTTTTGTGGTTTCTGCTGCAGCTGTTCAACAGCGTTGTGGCCCAGGTGGGGAACGGTGCCCAGATGATTGCCTGGTGGGCCCACGTGGGGGGATTCGTCAGCGGAGTGGTGCTGGGAATTGTTATTAAAAAGCTGGGTCTCAGGTCCTGTTAACCCGGGATTGAATAATTTTGCGGAATAAGGGTGAGAATGTAAGGATAAGTAATGAAACTATTGAACCGGGAGGTGCCCCGGGGAGAGGAAAAGTCCTGTTTGTAAAGCAGGCTTAATCAGGAGGTAAATAAGGAGCAGCCAACAGAAAATATGATTAATTTAAAAAAAGAAGCACAGCAGTTACATACCCTCACCCGTTTTGTAACGGGTGTTTTTCCCCTGGTGGACCGGGAACTGGGGGAGTGGAAAAAATATCTGGCCTCCTGCCCGGAGGGGGAGCTGAAAAACCAGGCTCTGGCCAGCATCCGGGACAAGCGCTTCCACTGTCAGGGGGGGAGCATCTATGCCCTTTATACCCCGGAGAAAATCAAGGTGCTGGTTTCGTCCATTGTTGCCCTGCAGACCATCAGTGATTACCTGGACAATTTGTGCGACCGGGTGAGCTGCGGTCAGGAGGAGGCCTTCCGGCAGCTGCACCTTTCCATGATTGAGGCGGTAGACACTGCGGGGGGGATTCCCGGGGGAGATTACTACCGCTGTTATCCCCTGGAAGAGGACGGCGGCTACCTGGCGGCTCTGGTGGATAAAACCAGGCAGGGGGTTTATGAGCTTCCCGGGTACGGAAGTGTCCGGGAAAAGTGCGTGGAGCTGATTTCCCTGTACGGGGACCTGCAGGTATACAAGCACCTGGACCTTCGGGTGCGGGAGGAAAAGCTGGTGCAGTGGTTTCAGCGGCACGTGGAGAAAACCCCCGGAATATACTGGTGGGAGTTTTCCGCTGCGGCGGGTTCCACCCTGGGGGTGTTCATGCTCATGGCGGCAGCGGGGAAAGAGGGCCTTACCCCGGAGGAGGGGGAGCGAATTTATGGAAGCTACTTTCCCTGGATTTGCGGGCTTCATATCCTGCTGGATTATTTCATCGACCAGCAGGAGGACCGGGCCCACCAGGACTTGAACTTTGTTAACTATTATATAGACCAGGAGCAGTGCCGGGAGCGGCTGGGGTTTTTCCTGGAAAAATCCCTGGAAAGCGCTTCACGGCTTCCCCGGCCGGATTTTCATACCCTGGTTGTAAAGGGCCTTCTGGCCATGTACCTATCGGACCCCAAGGTGGAGGGGCAGGGACTTTTGGGGACTGCCCAGGAACTGATGGTACAGGCGGGGAGCGATGTGCCCGGGATGTACCGGTTCTGCCGGATGCTGCGGAAAATTAAAGTAATGTAATCAAAGTATTCAAATAGAGCTCAGGCTCTTTTTTTTTACTTAATTTTAAAATCAAATACAGGAATTAACAATTTATTTCCCTTTTTCAGTACAGTTTCCCTAATTTCTGTCGATTAAATACAGTACGGAAAGGCTGAGTAATTAAAGGGGCGGTTCTATTGACTACAGTTTTCTTAGTTTCTGCCGATTACATTGATAGGGAAAACGAAACACCTGGAAATTGAGGAGATTATTTAGAAAATTTAGAATATAAGCTGGGAAGTGACAGGAGGGCAATTTATGTTACCGGATAATAAGAAGCAGAAGTATCCTGCCAAAGTGGAAAAAGTACCAGAATTAAAGAAAAAAGGAATTCCGCCGGAGGCGATTCTTGAAAACTGTCAGGACTTTGTCTGGGCAGTAGATCCCCAGTACCGTTTAATTTACGGAAATTCTAAGTTTAACGGGTACTTTGAAAACTGCACAGGTCAATCCCTGGAAAAAGGCCATTCGGTTTTCGTGCACGGGGTTCCTGATGAGCAGATTGACTTGTGGAAAGGTTATTATGACAGGGCGTTACAGGGGGAACGTTTTACCTGTGAGATGCAGACTGATAACCCGGTTGATCCCGTGGATATTGAATTTGTTTTCAGCCCCATTCTTTTAAAGGGAGGAAAAATCGGGGGGGTTGTGGTCTCAGGCCGGGATATCACTCACTATAAACAGGTTGAAACGGCTCTGCTGGACTATGAAAAAGAGCTGGAACAGCAGGGCTGCCTTCTGGCTAAAATGAACAAGGCCCTGGGAAGTCGGGAGACCCTTCTTCAAAAAATACTGGATATACTGCCTGTCGGAGTTTGGATTGCGGATAAAGACGGAGTCCTGATCCGGGGGAATCCCAGGGGCAAGCAGATATGGGGAATGGAGCCCTTTATGGGACAGAAGGAGTATGGACGGTTTTGTGCCCGGAGGCTTCCTTCGGGGGAGGATATTGACTGGGATAACTGGTCGCTGACCCATACTCTCAGCGAGGGTGTTACCATAGTAGACGAGATGCTGGAGATTGAAGCGTGCGATGGAAAGAAAAAAGTCATTATCAATTATACGGCTCCTGTGCTGGATGAAGAGGGCAATGTTCAGCTGGCTGTCATTATAAATCAGGATATTACAGAACTGAAACAGCTGGAAAATGCTTTGAAAACCAGCGAAGCTTTGAATTCATCCATTGTGAAATGTGTTCCTGATATGCTGATGCGCTTTGACCGTGAAGGAAGGTATCTGGATATATTGACCCGGGATGAGGACAAGCTGATTCTTCCGCAGGAAGAGCTGCTGGGTAAAACTCTCATGGAGGTCATGCCGAAAGAACTGGCGGAGAAATTCTTGTCCTGTATTGAAAAAGCCCTCAGGACCTCCAAACTGCAGGTCATTCAATACAACCTGGATACCCCTGCGGGGAAACTGGAATTTGAGGCCCGGGTAAGTGCCAGCGGTATCAATGAAGTGGTGTTTTTTATCAGAGATATTTCCGAATATAAATTATATGAAAGCCAGCTGAAGCAGCTGAGCCTTTTTGACCAGCTGACCGGCATGTACAATAGAAACTATTTCGACCAGCAGCTGAGGCGGTTGAACAACAGTTATGAATACCCAATAACCATTATAACTACAGACCTGGACGGCCTGAAATTTATAAACGATACCTTGGGAACCAACCGGGGAGATGAGCTGTTAAAAGGGTGTGCAGCTATTTTGGAGCAGTCCCTGCGGAGTTCTGATTACCTGGCCCGGGTAGGAGGAGATGAGTTTGCTGCCATCCTGCCCCGCACCGATGAAAAAACCGGGGAAAAAATTGTGAAGCGAATTCGTTCCAGGGTGGATGATTACAATGAAAATGATTCTCATCTTCCTTTGAGCATTTCCATTGGGATGGCTGTGGCAGAGAATGAGGATCAACCCCTGGAAGAAACCTTTAAAGAAGCGGATGACAACATGTACAGGGACAAGCTGTACCAGGGTACCGGCATAAGGTCCCAAATCATTGATGCCCTGCTGACTACCCTGGGGGAAAGAGATTTCATAACCAAGGGACATGCGGAAAGGCTCTCGGTACTGACTAAAAAAATGGGGGAAAGGATAGGTTTGTCCTCACGGAAACTCTCCGATTTAGCCCTGCTGTCTCAGGTGCATGACCTGGGGAAAGTGGGGATTCCTGACCATATTTTATTTAAAGAAGGTCCGTTAACCTCGGAAGAATGGGAAATCATGCGCCAGCATCCGGAAAAGGGTTACAAAATTGCAGCTTCCTCTACAGATTTGTTTAGGGTGGCGGACTTAATTCTAAAACATCACGAGAAATGGGACGGCAGCGGGTATCCCCTGGGCCTGAAGGGAAAAGAAATACCGGTGGAGTGCCGCATTTTAGCCATTGTAGATGCCTTTGATGCCATGACCAACGACCGGCCGTACCGGAAGGCCAAAAGTGTTGATGAAGCCTTGAAGGAACTGAAAAAATGCTCCGGGAGACAGTTTGATCCGGAGCTGCTGGACATATTCTTTGAGATTATAGATGAGGAAATGAACCAGGAAGCAGGTATCGTTTTCCAATAAATTTCAGGGGGAACAGAAGGGATCCAGCGTAATCAAAGGAGTGAGTATTTATGTTTCCTGAAAAAAACGTACACATGACCTCTCATGAGGTATCGACAAAGAAATATGATTCCCCTGGGAAGAGTGAGCTGAGATACCGTCAGCTGTTTGAAGAGTGTCCCACTCCTCTGTGGGTAGAGGATTGTTCGGAGGTAAAACAGCGAATTGACTCCATGAAAGCCCAGGGAATAAATGACCTGGCGTCTTATTTTATAAGTCATAAAGAGCTGGTAAAGGAACTGGCCGGTCTTGTGAGAGTGGTGGAGATTAACAGAAGCGTTCTTAAACTTTACAAAGCCCGGAGCAAAAAAGAGTTCTTTTTTGGAATAAGAAAAATATTTTCGGAGAATTCCTATGAGAATTTTATTGACATCCTGCTTGCCATGGTAGAGGGGAAAAGGGAGCTGGTCACGGAGAAAACCCATTTATCCCTGAAGGGAGATTCCCTGGAGGTTCAGTTTTCCTGGGCTGCTGCTTCAGGATATGAAGATACATATTCCCGGGTGCTGGTAAGTATTGTGGATCTTACAGAACGGAAGAAGGTAGAGGAGCAGTTGAGGCACCTGAGCCTGCACGACCAGCTTACCGGCCTGTACAACCGGACTTTTTTTGAAGAGGAGATACGGCGCCTGAGCGGCAGCAGAGAATATCCGGTAACCATTATTACTGCGGACGTGGATGGTTTAAAAATGATTAATGACACCATTGGACACGACCGGGGGGATGACCTCATCAAAGCCTGCGCATCTATTTTGAAGAAATCCTTTCGCTCCTCGGACATTGTAGCCCGTATCGGGGGGGATGAATTTTCCGTGCTTCTGCCGCGAACCAAAAAAAATTCCGGGGAAAAAATTATAAGCCGCATTCATTCTTTGGTTGAAAAGCATAACCAGGAGCAGCCGGAGCTGCCCCTGAGTATTTCTTTAGGAATGGCAGTGGCGGAAAGCAGCTGCTCACTTCACAGCACCTTTAAACAGGCGGACGACCAGATGTACCGCAGCAAACTTAGTAAGGGCACCGGGGTAAGAGCTCAGATACTCAATGCCTTGATGGCAGCCATGGCGGAGCGGGATAATATTACCCAGGGCCGCAGTCGGAGGCTGGCTGTGCTGTGTCAAAAAGCCGCCGGTAAGATTGGTCTTTCTTCCGAGCAAAAAGATGCATTGCTCCTGCTGACCAGGGTACACGATCTGGGAAATGTGGGCATAGAAGACCACATTTTATATAAAAAAGGGCCGTTAACTTCTGTGGAACGGGAAATAGTTAACCAGCATCCCGAAAAAGGGTTCCGCATCGCCCTGGCTTCTGAGGATCTTTCCAGTGCAGCTTATTTAATATTGAAACACCATGAATGGTGGAACGGACAGGGATATCCCCTGGGTATTAAGGGAGATGAAATTCCCGTAGAATGCAGAATATTTTCTATCGTAGATGCCTTTGATGCCATGACCAGTGACCGCCCGTACCGGAAGGCCGGAAGTGAGGAGGAGGCGGTGAAGGAACTGAAGAAATGTTCCGGAACGCAGTTTGACCCCAGTCTGGTGGAGGTTTTTCTAAAAGTTTTGGAAGAGCAAATGTTTCCAGGGAAATGATGCATGTTTAATCATATGTCGTAGGGATGTGGTTCATTGGATATCGTAGAAAGAAGAAGTGAATTGTATGGTAAGGGGTCTAATTTTTGTAGAAGATATGTCATACCAGGGGGTACAGGGAATGCAAAACGTAGAAGAAAAAATTCAGGAGTTTCAAAGGGCGCTGCTTTCAATTAACCGCATTAAGGCGGCAGAAGTTTTACGGGAACATTACAGCCGGGACCAAGATTTTAAACAGCTGGAAACCATAATCAACCAGTCTCTGCAGAGGATTGGTGACGGCTGGCAGGAGGGAATCGTTTCGCTGTCACAGGTTTATATGAGCGGTGTTTTGTGCGAAGAATTATTTGAAGATTATCTTCCCCGGTCTCAGGGGGAAAGAAAAGATACGCCCCGTATTGCAGTGGCTGTATTGAAAGACCAGCACTCCCTGGGAAAGAAAATTGTTTCTTCCATTTTAAAGTCTAACGGATACGAAATTATAGATTTAGGGCAGGGTTTGGAGGTGGAAAAATTGGCACAGATGGCTTTGGAAAACAGGGTAGAAGTGCTGATGATTTCCACCCTGATGCTTTCCTCAGCCCTGGAAGTGGCAAAAGTGAAAGAACTGCTGCAGGAGAAGGGTGCGGAGGTAAAAATTATTGTGGGAGGAGCACCCTTCCGGCTTAACCCTCACCTGTGGGAAAGTGTAGGGGCAGATGCTCAGGGAACAGATGCGTCGGATATATTAAAAGTCATTGAAAGTATGGGAGAGGATAAAGATGGGTAAAAAGAACCTGACTTCCCTGGACAGGGTATTTACCACCATGGGGCATAATGAGCCTGACCGGGTTCCCCTGTTTTTGTCGCTGACTATATATGGCGCAAAAGAGCTCCAAATTCCCATTCGGGAATACCTGTCCTGCGCTGAGAATGTGGTCAGGGGCCAACTGCTGATGAGGGAAAAGTATAAACATGATAATGCCAGCGCTTTCTTTTACGGCACCGTTGAATATGAGGCCTGGGGTGGGGAAGTGGTCTTTAGGGATAACGGGCCGCCCAATTCAACGGAACCGATCTTAAGGTCTATACAGCAAATATCCCACCTTGAAATTCCAAAATTTCATGAGCAGCCGTGCCTGCGTAAGGTGCTGGAGGCCACCAAATTGCTGAGGGAATATCTGGGAGTCAGTGCTCCCATTGTGGGAGTGGTGATATCTCCCTTTTCACAGCCGGTGCTGCAGCTGGGCTTTGAACAGTACTTACAGCTTCTATATTTTGATAGAGATTCCTTTAATATGCTTATGAGGGTTAATGAAGAATTTTGTGTTAACTGGGCCAATGCCCAGCTGGGCGCAGGGGCAACGGCTATCTGTTATTTTGATCCCCTGGCTTCCCCAACCATCATTGAGAAAGAGCTGTATATGGAAACGGGATATCCGGTGGCCAGGAGGACGCTGAAACGCATTAAGGGTCCTACCGCAGTGCACCTGGCTTCAGGGATTACCCTGCCGGTGATGGATGAGATTATAAATACAGGCACATCGGGATTGGGTATCAGCTCCAAAGATCCGCTGGATAAAATAAAGGAGTCCGCCCGGGAAAAGGTCTGCCTGATTGGGAATTTAAATGCCCTGGACATGGTGAACTGGCTACCCGGGCAGGTTGAAGAGCGCGTGAAAAGCCTGATTGCCGGGGCAGGCCCAGGGGGAGGCTTTATTCTTTCTGAGGACAGCGGAGAAATCCCCTGGTCAGTATCGGAGGACATTCTGATGGAAATATCTGAGGCAGTGCAGCGATGGGGAAATTATCCGTTACATTGGGTGGAGGACTATGAAGAAGCTTAACATTTTTGTATGTGAACAATTGATTAAGAAGCTTCCCAATGCAGCAGAGCAGGAATGTAATGAGGCAGTGATTCAGGGATTTCCCTGTGCCTGTGAAGAGAAGAAAGTGGACTACCTGGCTATACTAAATTTTATGGAGAAAATTGTGTCCTTCACGGTAAAAAGAGATGTGATTGATAAAGTGAAGG
>SKNC01000133.1 GCA_007120745.1 Bacillota bacterium | reverse complement strand
TTTCATGAATTCCCAGAGTTCTTCTTAACTCAATCGGTATTACTACCCTTCCTAACTCATCAACTTTTCGAACGATTCCCGTAGATTTCAAATAGTTCTGCCTCCTTCATCAAATTTTTACAAAATTTGATATTAGTATACCAGTATTTGTTAATTTAAGCAATAGTATTTATTTTAAAATAATGTTAATTTTTAATTATATGTGACAAAAATTTGAAACACAAAGCATTCCCGCTCAAATTAGGAAAATCATCTGAATATAAAAACTGGAGACAGCTGTCTCCAGTTTTTTAAAGTCATATAAACTTGATATGCTAAAGGTTGTTAATTTAACCCTTGATTTCAAATGGTGCGAGAGGAGGGATTTGAACCCTCACACCCGTACGGGCACTAGACCCTGAACCTAGCGCGTCTGCCGTTCCGCCACTCTCGCAAAAATGGTGAGCCATCCAGGGCTCGAACCTGGGACACCCTGATTAAAAGTCAGGTGCTCTTCCAACTGAGCTAATGGCTCCTCTCAAACATTATAACATATTTCTTTTAAAATTCAATGGCTGGGGTGGGAGGATTCGAACCTCCGCGTGCAGGATCCAAAGTCCCGTGCCTTACCGCTTGGCTACACCCCAATAAAGCCTCAAAAACACAATTATTAGTATAGCGCATTTTTTTGCTGTCGTCAATGATTATAAGGGTTAAGGAAAAAGAAATTCTTATAAAATGCAATTATTTAACTGATTTATTTATAATTTTCTCTTATTTATGTTAAGGTATACATTCTTTATTTTTTGCAAATAACAGTACAAAGGATTATTACGTTTATGGAGGTTTAAATATGATAAATGGTTATTTTAACAAAGTATTTTCTGAACTGAAGGAAATAGAAAAAAAATTTTCTAGCGGCGCCAGTCCACAGGAGGTGCAAGTGCTGACGGAAAAACTGTTAGAGCTTCGCAGGCAGATGGACCAACTGGTTAATCACTGGCTGAAATTTGAAGAAAAGGTCAATACCATGCAGCTGGAATATAATTTAGATCTTCCGGAAGAACTCTTCGATATTGTACCGGAGGGACTTTTAGAGAAGCTTGACTTTTTAGATGAAGATTTAGGGCAGGAAAAAGAAGATAACAGCCTTCCCGGGCCCAGCACTAATACGATTAACAGAAATGGGCTTCAAAATATGGGTGAATATATCATTATGACCATAGATGACCTGGAGACTACCCGGTCTTTTCGAAGGGGAATCGGGTATTTTGACCTGTCCATGATGAAAGAAGCAGTGGAAGAATTTTCAAAAGTAATTGAAATGGAGCCAGATTTCATGGCAGGCCGTTTTTACCTGGGGTTGGCTTTTAGTGAAATGGGCAGATATGAGAAGGCGTTGAAGGAATTTAACATGATTTTAGCGTTGAATCACAATTCTAAATTCAGAGCGATTGTGCACAACTGCCGGGGAAATGTTTTCGCGGAGCAGGAGAAGTATGAAGAGGCATTGAAGGAGTTTAAGAAAGCCCTGGAACTGGATGACCAATTTTTTGATGTTTACTTCAACCTGGGGGCTGCCTGTTACAATATGAATCAATATGAAGAAGGGATAGAGTATTTTAAAGAAGCCTTAAAATACTTTGATAATGACTGGGAGATATTATATTACCTGGGAAAATCCTATGGAAACCTGGGTTTCTTAAAAGAAGCTATCTACTATGTGGAAAAAGCTGCTCAAATGAACAGTAGATTAACTGCCATTCACCTGGAACTGGGGGTACTTTATGAACTGGCGGGAGAAAAAAATAAGGCAAAAAAACATTATGCCAAAATAAAAGGGCAGTAGAAGTAGACTTTTCTTAAAAAAATGTTAATTTTACTGCCCTAAATGGTTTTTTTTAGATATAATTATCTATGAACGTAGATAGAGATATTATTGCCAAGGGAGGAAGACCATGCAGAACAGGACAGGCGTTATAGGGGGAACCGGTGTATACGACCCGAAACTGCTGGAGGACTTAAAAGAAGTAGATGTGAAGACCCCTTACGGAAATGCTTTACTTTATATCGGGAAATATCGGGAACGGGAAGTATGCTTCCTGCCCAGGCACGGCAGGAAGCACGGGGTTCCACCCCATAAAATAAATTACCGCGCAAATATTTGGGCTTTAAAAAAACAGGGGGCAAACCGGATTATTTCCACTGCGGCTGTTGGTTCGCTGAATGAGGCCATGCCCCCCGGGGCAGCAGTCTTAATAGACCAGTTCATAGATTTCACCCGGCAGAGGCCGCTAACTTTCTTTGAAGAGGGCAATGAAGGAGTGGTTCACACGGATTTTACAGAGCCCTACTGCCCGGAGATTCGAAATCTTTTGCGCGGCAACGCTGTTGGTGCAGGGTTGCAGGCAGTGGATTACGGCACGTATATTTGTACGGAAGGCCCCCGCTTTGAGACACCGGCAGAGATTAAGATGTTTAAAGCCTGGGGTGGAGATGTGGTGGGAATGACCAACGTGCCGGAGGTAGTTTTGGCCCGGGAGGCTGGACTTTGTTATGCCACAGTGACACTGGTTACCAATTATGCTGCAGGGATTTCAAATACGGTTTTATCCCACGATGAGGTCCTGGAAATGATGGCAGAAAACATTGAGAAGATCAGGCACCTGATAATGAATACCATAAGTGAAATCTCACAAGATCCCCGGTGCAGTTGTGGAGACATTCCAGGTAAAATCCAGGTGGATTAATTCGTGACATTGTGCCAGGAAAGCGGCTCGGTTTTGTTTTATATTAATCATCCATTTTTATAAGCAGTATGGGTTAATTAACAAAAAAATGATTACAGTAAGGAATAAAACATATGATTAGACCAATTATTTGGGAGGAAGATCAATTAAAAATTTTAGACCAGAGGAATATCCCTCTGGCCCTTGATTATATACGGTGTTTTACCTGCCGGGAAGTGGCGGAATGTATTGCCAATCTTTCTGTAAGGGGAGCCCCGGCCATTGGGGCTGCAGCTGCCTTTGGATTGGTGTTGGGGGCCCGGGAGCTGAGGGAGTTACCCAAAGAAGGTTTTAAGAATGCATTTCAAGAAAAAGCTTCCCATATGCATCAAGCAAGACCAACGGCTGTCAACTTATCCTGGGCGGTAGAGAGGATGCTGAATAAATACCGCGGCATTCGGGAGAAAGACATAAAGGACATTATCGACATACTGGAGGAAGAGGCCCTCACCATCTACCAGGAGGATATTATAACCAATAAAAAGATTGGAGAGTTCGGTTCCCCCTTAATTCCCGAAGGTGCGCAGATTTTAACCCACTGCAATGCCGGGGCCCTGGCCACAGCGGGATATGGTACCGCTCTGGGAGTTGTCCGCCGGGCCGTGGAGCAGGGAAAACAAATTCATGTTTATGTGGATGAAACCCGGCCGGTTCTACAGGGGGCCCGGTTAACTGCCTGGGAATTAGAACAGGAGAAAATTCCTTACACCCTGATCACGGACAATATGGCGGCCATGCTCATGCAGAAGGGGAAAGTTGACGTTATCATAGTGGGAGCCGACAGGATCGCTGAAAATGGGGATACGGCCAATAAAATTGGCACCTATGGCCTGGCGGTACTGGCCGAATTTCACAATGTTCCTTTTTACGTAGCGGCGCCCTCCTCCACCTTTGACTTAACCCTGAAATCCGGTGAGGAAATACCCATAGAGGAGCGGGACTCCCGGGAGGTTACCCATGTCTTTACTCAAAGAATCGCGCCGGAAGACTGCCCGGTCTTTAATCCATCCTTTGATGTAACCCCTGTGGAACTGATTAGTGCTATTATTACGGAAAAAGGAATCATCGCGAAACCAGATAAAGAAAAAATAATTGCCGTTCTTCAGGGGACTAATTGAGTTAAAGGCAAAAAATGATAGTGAGGAGAGAGGTTCTCATGCTTGAAACAGAGAAAACAAAAGAAAAGGTTGCCAAAAGTGCGAAGAAAATGCTGGAAGCAGGTCTGGTAGTGGAAACCTGGGGCAACGTTAGTGCCCGGACCAAAGACAATATGGTTATAACTCCCAGTGGCCTGGATTATAATAAACTCAATTTCACAGACATGGTGGTAATGGACATTGATGGAAATGTATTGGATGGTAAATGGAAGCCCTCTTCAGAACACCCTTTGCACCGCTTGATTTATAAACGCAGGGAGGATGTAAGCGCGGTTATGCATACCCATAGCATCTATGCCACCTCTTTTGCCGTTGCCAGGAAAGAAATTTTCACGGTGGTTGAGGATTTTTGCCAGGTGGTGGGGAGCAGTGTAAAAGTGACAGATTATGCCATGCCAGGGTCAGAAAAACTGGCTGTGAACTGTGTTGAGACACTGCAGGATTGTTCCGCTGTGCTGATTGCCAATCACGGACTGGTAGCTGTGGGGAAATCCCTGGAGGAGGTGCTTCTCATCTGTAAAGTTATAGAGAAGACTGCTTTAATAAGCCTGTATGCCAATATTCTTGGAGGGCCGGTGGTCATCGATGACAATCACGTTCAAGAACTCCATCAATACTTCAAGGAACAATATGGCCAGAAAAACAAGTGAAAATATATTTGAGAGATAAGTATTTCTCAACTATAGGTCAGGGGGGAGATTTATGAACAATATTAAAATCACCAACTGCCGTATATTTACTTTTAATGAAGAAAACGAAATTATTGACCAGGGAGAAATAGTAATTCAGGGGGACAGCATTTCGTACATTGGAAAAGTTCGAGATAATCATGATGCAGCTGCCCGGGAGAGCTGCACCCGGGTAATTGATGCCGGGGGGCAGGTATGCCTTCCCGGATTTATTAATGCCCATACCCATGCACCCATGACTTTGTTTAGAGGGTATGCTGACGACCTGCCCCTGATGACCTGGCTGGAAACAAAAATCTGGCCTGCGGAGGAAAGGCTCAAAGGGGAGGACGTTTACTGGGGAACCCTGCTGTCCTGTCTGGAAATGATTAAATCAGGTACCACTACTTTTAATGATATGTATTTTTTTATGGAGGACATGGCCAAAGCTGTAACAGAAAGTGGAATCCGGGCCGTTCTCTCCCGGGGACTTATTGGACTGGATGAAAATAAAGCTGCCCTGGGGCTGGAGGAAACAGAAGAGCTGATTGCCCGCTGGCATCAATCCGCTGGAGGACGGATCAGGGTTATGTTTGGTCCCCATGCTCCCTATACCTGCCAGCCGGATTATCTTGAAAAAATAATGAAAAAAGCAGATCACTATAAGCTTCCCCTGCATATCCACCTGGCGGAAACCAGGTTTGAAGTGGAACAGTCTCTAGAACTTTATCAAATGACACCCATAGAGCATATGGAGTCATTAGGGCTTTTTGAGTATCCGGTGGTGGCTGCCCACTGCGTGCATCTCAGCCCCAATGACATAGAAATATTGTCCAGGAGGAATGTGGCGGTAGCCCATAATCCCGGAAGCAATTTGAAGCTGGCCAGCGGTGTGGCACCGGTTCCCCGGTTGCTGGAGGCAGGAGTGACGGTTTCTCTGGGCACCGACAGTGCTGCCAGCAATAATAATCTGGATATGCTGGAGGAGATCAGGCTGGCGGCATTAATTCATAAAGGAGTGTCCTTAGACCCTACGGTGGTGCCTGCCTATAAGGCTCTGGAGATGGCCTGCCGGGAGGGAGCTAAAAGTATATTTTGGGAGGATGAAATTGGAATGTTGAAGCCCGGGTACAAGGGGGACCTGATTCTTATGAATTTGCATAAACCTCACTTGTGCCCTCTCCATGACCCCGCAGCACATATTGTATACGCGGCAAACAGTTCAGACATTGAAACGGTTATTATAAACGGAGAAATTGTGATGGAAAACCGGGAGATAAAAAATATGGATGAGGAAAAAATTATGTACCACGCGCAAAAACAGGCGTTGGCATTGACGGGAGGGATCGCAGATGAGGGTGCTGTTGACTAATGACGATGGTATTTTTGCCGATGGAATTCAAGAATTAATCAAAGCAATGCAGAAGATTGCTGCTGTATATATTGTGGCTCCGGACAGGGAGAGGAGTGCTGTGGGGCATGCCATTACCATGCACCATCCCTTACGGGCAGAAAGGGTGAAGCTTTTTCACAATCCCAGCCTGCCTGCCTGGGCGGTAAACGGCACTCCCTCAGACTGCGTGAAACTGGCGGTAGAAGCGATTTTACCAGAGAGGCCGGACATTGTCATATCCGGCGTGAATCGGGGCGCAAATCTGGGCACAGACGTGCTGTATTCCGGCACTGTTTCTGCTGCCATTGAGGGGGTAATTGCAGGGATTCCTTCTATTGCAGTGTCTTTAACTGTAGTGGAAAATACCGACTTTTCTGTAGCCGCAGGGTTTGCCGCGAAACTTTCGGAAAAAGTCTTAAAGAAGGGTCTGCCCCAGGGCACTTTGTTAAATGTAAATGTCCCTGGAGTGCCTGAGAATGAAATCAATGGAGTAGCTGTTACCCGCCTTGGAATGACCCGTTACAATAATGAATTTGAGCAGAGGGTGGACCCCAGGGGCCGTTCCTATTACTGGATGGTGGGGGAAGTGGTAGAAATTACCAACTGCAATGATTCTGACGTTTCTGCCATCCGGTGCAATAAGATCTCGGTTTCACCCATTCATTTTGATTTCACTAACTATGAAGTTCTGGACAGCTTGAGAAAATGGGACTTTGATATGTAGATTGGACGAGTTCAAATTTTTTAAAGCGAGGAATCAATAATGTTTCCAATTAAAAAAATTAGCCAAAACACCTACCTGATTCCTAAGAAAGGTAAGATGAAGGTTGACGCAGTTCTTTTTCTAAATGAAAAGCTGTATCAGGTTATTCTGGAGGATGAAGCAGTTAAGCAGCTGACGGATGCAGCCTGTCTTCCTGGAGTTTATAAACATGTGGTGGGGATGCCGGACATTCACGAGGGTTTTGGCCTCCCCATTGGTGGGGTTATGGCTGTGGACGCCCGGACCGGAGTGGTTTCTGCCGGAGCTGTGGGAATGGACATTAACTGCGGGGTAAGACTTCTGGTGACCGATATTTCCAGAAAACAGGTGGACAAACCTCTCTTGAGGAAAATCATGAATTCCATTGAAGAAAAGGTTCCTACAGGGATCGGTAAAAAAAGCCGGCACACCAGGAGCAGTTCCATGGTAGAGCAGGTTATGGTGGAGGGGGCTCCGGCCCTGATTAAAAAAGGGTTGGGGAGGCCTGAGGACCTGGAAGCCATCGAGGAATATGGATGGTTGCGGGGAGCCGATCCTCAAAAGCTCAGCAGCAGGGCACTTTCCCGCAGCAATCAGCTGGCTACCATCGGGGGAGGCAACCATTTTATTGAAATCGGCTATGTATCGGAAGTATTTCATCCAGAAACAGCGGAGCATTTCAACCTGCAAAAAGATAAACTGACAGTTATGATTCATACCGGAAGCCGAGGGTTAGGACACCAGATCTGCAATGATTATACCAATATCATGTTGAAGTGTATTAAAAAGAATGGAATTGACCTGCCTTCCAGAGGATTAGCCTGTGTTCCCATTCATTCCCAGGAAGGTGAGGATTATCTTTCGGCCATGGCCTGTGCAGTGAATTTTGCCTTTGGTAACCGGCAGCTAATTACCCATGAGGTAAGGAATGCTTTTGGAGAAGCCTTTCAGTGCAGCCCTGATAAACTGGGCCTGCAGCTGGTCTATGACCTGGCCCACAATATAGCAAAGTTTGAAGAGCACTTTGGGAGAAAACTGCTGGTACATAGAAAAGGAGCCACCCGGGCGCTTCCGCCGAATCACCCCTCCAATCCCCAGCGTTATTTGAAGACCGGCCACCCGGTATTAATCCCGGGAACCATGGGAACGGCCTCCTACGTAGTAACAGGAACTGAAAAGAATAAAGACACCTTCCATTCTACCAATCACGGTGCCGGGAGGGTAATGTCCAGGAAAGCCGCAAGGAAAAGTTTGTGCCGCAATGAACTGGAAGATCGGATGAAAAATATTTTAATCAACACCCGGAATTTAAAGAGCATCATGGACGAAGCTCCCGACGCCTACAAAAATATTCACGAAGTGGTTTTGTCCTTATCAGAGATCGATATGACCCGCCTGGTGGCGTTGTTAAAACCCCTGGCTGTGATAAAAGGGGAGGGAGATTAATATGGTAAAAAGCATTGCATCTTATATTGACCATACCCTTCTTAAACCAGATGCGGCTGAGAAAGATATCATTGAGCTGTGTGACCAGGCGCTGCAGTATGGTTTCGCTGCTGTATGCATAAACCCGGTACATGTGAAGCTGGCATTTGAAAGAGTGAAAAATACTCCGGTGAAACTGGCTGTGGTAGTAGGATTTCCCCTGGGAGCCAATCTGCCTCAGGTTAAGGCGCTTGAGGCCAGGCTGGCGGTTGAAAGAGGAGCTGAGGAAATTGATATGGTGGCAGACATCGGGGCCATTAAAGAAGGAAGCTTTACCCGGGTGGAAAAGGATATTATAGAAACCGTTCAGGCTGCACATCCGGCGGAGGTCAAAGTAATTGTGGAAACGGCTCTTTTGAGCGAAACACAAAAAGAAAAAGTGTGCCGGATAGTAATGGATAGCGGAGCTGCTTATATTAAGACTTCCACAGGTTTTGTTTCCGGTGGAGGAGCGGTGCTGGAAGATATTGTTTTACTTAAGAGTATTGGAAAAGACAATATTAAAATTAAAGCGTCCGGGGGGATTCGAACCCTGGCATTTGCCCGAAAACTTTTGGATGCCGGTGCCTCCAGGCTGGGCACCAGTGCCGGTATCAGCATTGTGGAGGAAGAAAACAGAGAATTTTCTTGATTTACCCCATGCGCCGTCCTGGAGCATGATATTGCGACAACTGAGAACCGTCCCCACTGTCTCACCGCTGTCGTAGACGAAAACAGGAAGAATGAAAAAACAATTAAAAAATCATGCAGTATCACAGGTATTTCCTGGGAAATATAACCACTTTTTTTGAAGAAGGTGGTTATATTTATGGCATTTTGTGAATATATTTTTTCTGGAATAAAATTTATAGAATGGGAGTCTGAAAATGAATTGGACAAGGACAAATTGGAGAAGGAATTTTCAGAAGGAAACCGCCTTTTTGCTTTTTATGTTTTTTGTTTTTACAATGGTAAGCGGCAGCTACTTGTACGAAGTTTATTATAACAGTTCCAGGGTAAATCATCTGGAAATATTTGAAAGCGTACTGCTCAACATGAACAGTACGTATGATTATAATTATCTGATTAAGGAGGAAAACCGGGAATACGATATTGAATTTGCAGGGCTAGTGGTAAATCCTGACAAAATCATAGGAAACTTCCGTGGCTATAACCTGGATGTATATAAGATTGCTGATAACCTTTTCATAAAAAATCCCCTGGAAGGGGATTGGGAAATTGTAAACGAAATTGATTTGGAAGAACTAAAAAGTTTTGTACAGAGTCCTTCGTATATTCTGGAGCAGGTCATCATGGAGTGGGAAAAGCCCTTTGAGGCTGCCCGATATACCATAGGTGAAGAAGAGTTCTATTTCATAATTTATACCCTGGAATCTGTAGAAAAAGAAAAATTTATCTCAAATTATTATCCGCATCTTTCTTCCTACAGCACAACTCTTTTAACCTGTAATGTTTGGGTAACCGCAGAAGAGCCTTTCCTGTACAAAATGGAATTTATCATATCCTTGAATTCCCCGGAGGGAAGGGAAGAGGTTATTCGCCGGGAAATGCTGATCAATCAAGATATAACGGAGGAAGAAGCTCCGCTAACTGTCAGGGGGCAGATTTAACTTTACTGCAGCACTTCACTTTTTACCATGGGACCGTAATTTACCAGTTCCGGTGAATGCTCCTGAAAATGCCTGAAGTTCTTCACGAAACTTTTCGCAAGGTCCATGGCCTGACGATCATAATCATCTTTATTTTCCCAGGTGTTTCGAGGGTTCATGATTTCTCTGGGAATGCCGGGGCAGCTTTCCGGCACCTGTAAATTAAATATGGGGTCCAGCCGGAAGCTGGCTCCTTCGATACTGCCGTCCAGAACCGCTTTCACTAAATTTCTTGTGTCTTGAATACTGATTCTGCGGCCTACACCATACGGACCGCCGATCCATCCGGTGTTGACCAGGTAGACCCTGGACCTATGCCGGTTTATTTTTTCTCCCAGCAGATCTGCGTAAACTTTCGGCGGCATGGGAAGGAAGGGAGCGGCAAAGCAGGTGGAGAAGGTTGCCTGGGGCTCTATAATACCTCTTTCCGTCCCGGCCAGTTTACTGGTGTATCCGGAAAGGAAATGATACATGGCCTGCTCCGGGCTGAGTCTGGCCACGGGAGGAAGCACTCCAAAGGCATCGGCTGTTAAGAAAATGATAACTTCAGGGTGGCGCCCCACGCCCGGGATAACTGAGCCGGGAATGAAGTCTACCGGAAATCCTGCCCGGGTATTCTCCGTTATCTCGTCGTTGTCAAAATCAACAGCCCTGGTAATAGAGTCAACGACAACATTTTCTATAACGCTTCCGAAGCGAATGGCCTCCCAAATTTGCGGTTCTGACTCCGGGGAAAGGTTAATGCACTTGGCGTAGCATCCCCCTTCAATATTGAAAATCCCTCCGTCATGCCAACCGTGCTGGTCATCCCCGATGAGTTTCCTCTCCGGGTCTGCAGAAAGGGTGGTTTTGCCGGTACCGGAAAGACCGAAGAACAAAGCAGTGTCCCCGTTTTCTCCCATGTTGGCGGAACAGTGCATGGGAAACACATTTTTTAAGGGCAGCAGGTAATTCATTACGGAAAAAATAGATTTTTTCATTTCTCCTGCATAATGGGTCCCCCCGATGATTCCCATCATTTTATTGAAATTCAAGATGATGAAGGCTTCTGAGTTGGTGCCGTGCTTCTCAGGGTCTGCCTGAAAACCGGGGGCTGAAAGAATGGTAAAGCCAGGTTCATCCTGGGTTCGACCCGCCTGCCCGTCTTTTAAGAAAAGCTGCTGCACAAAAATGTTGTGCCAGCAGAACTCATTGATAAAACGTATAGGGATCCGATATTTTTCCTCAACACAGGCAGAACCGTCAAAGATAAATATTTCTTTATCCCGTAAATACTCTAACATTTCTTTTAATAGCAGGTTGAATTTGTCCTCTGATATGGGGCGGTTTACCGGTCCCCACCAGATATTGTCCCGGGTGCCGGGCTCTTCCACAATGAACTTATCGTGGGGAGACCTTCCGGTATATTTCCCCGTGGAAACACTGAGGGCTCCCTTGGAAGTTAAAATTCCTTCCCCCCGGCAGACCGATTCCTCCAGCAGCTTGGGAACCGGAAGGTTGCGGTGCACCGTAAGAGATTCAATATTATCTAAGTGAAAAACAGGTCTTTCTGTCATAATACACTCCTCATTTTCCCACTGCAGTAATTACCCATAGATGCGAGAGCGTTACTGCGGTGTTAGTATGTTAATAAATATGATGCTATTGTTATTATGTTAAAAAACGGTTCTGGATTTACTATAATTTTGCTGGGAAGCTTGACAAATATTAGGGGTGTTAGTGTAAAGATAGCGGAAAGAAAGTATTAAATACCGGGAGTGAACACGTCTAATTGTTAAAAGAATTATATATTTAATAGAAGGTTTTTTTTTGCCAGGGGTAGAATTAAAAAAAATAAATAATACTTTTTCAAACTAATAAACAGTGATTTTTCTATACAGTTTTATTACCAGGGAACGAGGTTGATTTTATGAAGAAAGGGGTGTGAAAATGAAAGAAATGATTGTGGTGGATGTAAAGAAATGTGTGGGATGCCATACCTGTGAACTTTCCTGTGCGGTAGAACATTCAAAAACAAAAAATCTACTCACAGCAGTTTCTGAAAAGCCTCTACCTAAAAGCCGTATTGCAGTAGAAACCTCTGAAGGCATGAATCTTCCACTGCAGTGCCGGCATTGCGAAGAACCTCCCTGTTTAAATGTTTGTCCCACCGAAGCCATTACAAAAAAAGAACTGGGAGAAGCCGTACTTATTGATGATGAACTGTGCATAGGCTGCAAGTCCTGTGTGCTGGTGTGCCCTTTTGGAGCCATTGCCTTATCTCCGGATCAGAAAGCCGTTTTTAAATGTGACCTCTGTGTAGAACGGCTATCCAAAGGGCAGATTCCCGCCTGTGTTAGCACCTGTCCTACCAGGGCACTTCTGTTTACCTCGGCAGACCAGCTGACCAAGGAGAAAAGGAGGGAATTTATGGTAGAATATTTAAAGAGCAGCTAGCAACCTTTAAATTTTCTACCTGTTTATTATGAAGGTAGATTTTGAGAAAGTGAATGGAATTATTGAAAAGTACAGGGATGACCGGGAAGCGATTATCGCTCTTCTCCAGGATATCAGCGCTGAAATTAGATATCTTCCGGAAGAGGTAATCAGGCATGTTTCCGATGAAATTGAAGTGCCGGTGAGCCGGCTTTACAGCCTGGCCACCTTTTACACCTCATTTCGGCTGGAACCCCGGGGAGAACATGAAGTTCAGATATGCATGGGGACCGCCTGTCACGTCAGGGGAGCTCCCCGGATGCTGGAAAATGTGACTCAAAAATTGAACATAAAGCCCGGAGAAACTACCGGGGACGGTAAATTTACCGTAGAGACCGTTAACTGCGTTGGCGCCTGTGCCCTGGGGCCACTGCTGGTGTTAGACGGAAAGTATTACGGTAAGCTGACCCAACGGAAAATAGAAAAGCTGCTGGGGGGATCTGATGATGAAGTTGAACAGTCCTGCTGAGCTGGATAGCTATAGGAGTACCATCCTGGAGGACGTAGATTCCGGGAGTTTGTCTGTTTCCATCTGCTGCGGCACAGGATGTTCCGCCTCCGGCGCGCTGGAAGTAGTCTCTGCCTTCGAGAGGCTCCTGGAGGAAAAGGGAGTCCAGGCCAAAGTGAACACAAAAATAACGGGATGTCATGGTTTCTGTGAGCAGGGTCCTCTGGTGCTGATTACTCCAGGAAACCGGCTGTATTGTAAGGTTGCGGCGGAGGATGTGGAAGAAATTATCCAGGAAACCCTTTTGTCAGACCGGGTGGTGGAAAGGCTTTTGTTCGTAGACCCGGTAACCGGCGAAAGAATTGAAAAAGAAGAAGAGGTGCCGTTTTATAAAAAGCAGCACCGGATGATTTTTGGCAATAATGGAAAAATGGAACCTACGGATATCAGGGATTACCTGTTCCTCGGCGGTTATTCTGCACTGGCCAGTGTACTGAAGGGGATGGAGCCCCAACAGATCATCGAGGAAATCAAAGTTTCCAAGTTAAGGGGCCGGGGAGGCGCAGGGTTCCCCACCGGACGGAAGTGGGAAGCCTGTTATGCCGCAGAGGGAGATATTAAGTATGTGATCTGCAATGCTGATGAAGGAGATCCGGGATGCTTTCAGGATAGAAGCCTGCTGGAGGGCAATCCTCACCTGGTTCTGGAGGGGATGATTATCGGCGCTTATGCCGTGGGAGCCTCCCAGGGATATATTTATGTGCGCAACGAGTATCCCCTGGCGGTGAAAAACTTCAGCACAGCTTTGGAGCAGGCTCGGGAAATGGGGCTGTTGGGACAGAACATACTGGGCAGTGATTTTTCTTTTGACATAAAAGTAATCCGCGGGGGCGGGGCTTTTGTATGCGGAGAATCCAGCGCATTGATTTCCTCCATAGAAGGAAGAATAGGTGAGCCCCGCAATAAGTTCATACATGCTGTGGAAAAGGGACTGTGGGACCGGCCTACAGTGCTGAATAACGTAAAGACCTGGGCTGCTGTTCCCCTGATTATCAGTCGGGGAGCTAAATGGTTCAGTGAAATAGGCACCGAAGAAAGCAAAGGGACCATGATTTTTTCCTTAACCGGTAAAGTGAATAATACCGGACTGGTGGAGGTTCCCATGGGGATT
>SKNC01000018.1 GCA_007120745.1 Bacillota bacterium | reverse complement strand
TCTCAGGGTCATACCCCAGCTCCCGCAGTATGCGTACGTGCAGTTCTCCATAGTACCCTGCCCTGCAGGGGCCTTTACCCCCACCGCTTACGATAACATCCACACTCCGGGGCAGGGTTTCCAGATAATTGCCCAGAACAATTTTAAAGGGAATACAGGCAAACTCCGGGGAATACTGGGTGCCAAGGCTGAGAGTATTTTTAGTGGGTTGGGGGGGAACCACCACTTCATGCCCTAAATCCTCCAACAGGCTTTGAAATACGATTGATGAAGTGCCCATATGCGCATAGGTGACCCTCATGATTAAACCAACCCTTTCTTTTTCTTGAGCATATCCGTAAACGCTTCCAGGCGGGTATGCAGCCCCGTATCTCCAGTATGTTCATCAATGGTAACCGTCATAAAAGGCATCCCGGCGTTTTTGGCTTCCAGCTCTACCAGTTTATCCACCATGGCATCAGGGCCGCAGCCAAATGCGGTAACATGAATAATGCCGTCCACCCTTTCCTTCTGAAGAAAATGAAGGCATGCCCAGATAACCTGGTTGCTGTAATACCAAAAAAGGTCCATGGGCAAAGAACGCCTGGCTCGTTTTAAATTTTTAAGAGATATATTGTCGGGAATACAGGAAACAACACCCATGCCCTCCAGTTTCTTTAACAAATTAACACTCATAAAATTATCATAGAGTACATAAGGATATGCCAGAACCGCCAGCTTTAAAGAATTTCCCCCCTGGTCTCTTCGGGGAGACATGGTAATCTCTCCTGCCCCACCCTCCTCTGTCCGGGGATAAAATCCTTCACACAGCTGTTTTTTGTGCTTTTTCCAGCGGTAAAGCCCCTTAAAGTAAGCCCACCAAATTTTCCAAATGTTATTAGTGAAATTCTTACCCAGTCGTATGAAAAATCTAGAAAAATCAAACCACCGCTGGTTTAGATTTAAATTTTCAACAATAACTTCAGGGAGGTTGTCTACAGAGTTTTTTACCATATCTGGAAGACCTAAAAATTTGGGGCACAGAGTGGATTTTCCATCAAGGCTGACCAGGCGAGGAATAAAGATATAATCTACTTTATTTTTTAAAGCCATAACGTGTCCGTGAAACACTTTTATAGGAATACAGGCATCATTAACCGTTTCTTTGACTCCATCGTCCATTATTTCTTTATTGGTGGGAGGGGAAAACACAACCTTCAGGCCCAATTCCTCAAAAAAAGTTTTCCACAAAGGATAATATGTATAAAAATATAAAGTCCTGGGTATTCCAATCTTAGTTGCACCTGCCATCAAAATCACCTTCTACCTGAAACCATTAACAGCTGAAAAACTTGTTTGCCAATTCTTTTCCATACTATGCTCTCAATGGGATTTTATCACAGCTTTATAAAATTTTATATACATAAAATGAAAAAATAATGTTAAGGGGTTTTAAATAACTTTTATCCTGTATCTATTTTCTATAATTTTACCAATTCATACACTTCTTGCCTTAAACAAATGCCGGATTTGCAAAATGGATTGAGAGCTGCGGCCCAAATACAGTTTACACAAACTTCAACTGCATTTAACTTTTCTTAAAACAAGGTTTTACTTTTTCTTCCTATAAAAAATACTCCCTCTGGCAAAACAGTTTCTTATTTAAACCTGTCTACCATGAAAGGAGCATAGCAACTTTTATCAGTTATCTTACTAAGCTGTAGAATTGATTTATCTAAACGTATTAGTCTACCTTTAACAGTAGTCCCCTTTCTCCCCGGTCCACCAGAATACGGCTTCCCTCCCGGAAGTCTCCTGCCAGGATGTTCTTGGCCAGGGGATTTTCCAGCTCTTTTTGAATGGCTCGTTTTAAAGGCCGGGCTCCGTATAAGGGATCATAACCGGCATCCGCCAGGTAATACTTTGCATCGGTGGTCAGCTCTATATTAATGTTCTGGTCCTTCAATCTCCGGGCTAACCGCTCCAGCTGGATATCAACAATTTGAACCAGGTGGTCCTTATTTAACGGATGGAACACTACAATATCGTCTACGCGGTTCAAGAATTCGGGCCGGAAAAAAGTCCTGAGTTTTTGCATGACTTTTTCCTTGGCCAGCTCAAAGGACTCCTCTCCTCCGCCTGCTTCTTCCATAATAATTTCACTTCCCAGGTTGCTGGTCATGATGATTACCGTGTTTCTGAAATCCACGGTCCTCCCCTGGGAGTCAGTGAGCCTTCCTTCATCTAAAATCTGCAGCAGCACATTAAATACATCGGCGTGTGCCTTCTCAATTTCATCAAATAAAATAACCGAGAAGGGACGCCGGCGAATGGCATTGGTCAGCTGGCCGCCTTCTTCATAACCCACATATCCCGGAGGCGCTCCGGTCAGCCGGGCAACGGAATGTTTCTCCATGTACTCGGACATATCCATTCGAATCATGGCGCTTTCATCATCAAATAATAGATGTGCCAGTGACCTGGCCAGTTCTGTTTTACCTACACCGGTGGGGCCTAAAAAGATGAAGGATCCGATGGGCCGATCAGGATCCTTGATTCCTGAACGGGCACGAATAACCGCATCGCTGACCAGCTGCACTGCTTCATCCTGTCCCACAACCCTTTGATGCAGCCGCTCTCCCAGATTTAAAAGCTTCTGCCGCTCTCCCTCCATCAATTTACTGACAGGAATCTTGGTCCACCGGGAAACCACCAGGGCGATATCCTCTTCATCCACCTCTTCTTTCAGCAGCCGGGATTCTCCCGAATGTTTCTCAGCGATTTTCTCTTCCGCCTCTTTCAGCTGGCCTTCCAACTGCGCCAGGCGTCCATATTTTAACTCTGCCAGGCGGTTTAAATCATAAGACCTTTCCGCCTGCTCAATTTCCATTTTGGTCTCCTCTATCTGCTCTTTCAGGTCCCTGAGCCGGGTAATGTACTTTTTCTCCTCCTCCCAGCGGGCCCGCAGGTGATCTGCTTCCTCTTTCAGCCTTTGAAGCTCCTCATCAATTTTTTTCAGCCTTTCCCGGGAGGCATCATCTACTTCTTTTTTCAAGGCTTCCTTTTCAATTTCCAGCTGAAGGACTCTCCGGGAAACCTCGTCCAGGTCTGAGGGCATGCTGTCTATTTCAGCTCGAATCAATGCAGCCGCCTCATCCACCAGATCTATGGCTTTATCAGGCAGAAAGCGGTCGGTAATATACCGGCTGCTCAGGGCTGCCGCCGAAACCAGAGCAGAATCCTTAATCCTTACTCCGTGGTGCACTTCATACCTTTCCTTCAAACCCCGCAGAATGGATATGGTGTCGGAAAGGCCGGGTTCTCCCACCACCACGGGCTGAAACCGGCGTTCCAGTGCCGCATCCTTTTCAATATGTTTCCGGTATTCGTTGAGGGTAGTAGCCCCAATACAGTGCAGTTCACCCCGGGCCAGCATGGGTTTTAAGAGATTGCTGGCATCCATGGCCCCCTCCGCCGCACCGGCACCTACTACGGTATGCAGCTCGTCAATAAAAAGAATAATTTCACCCTGAGACTCCTGGATCTCTTTTAATACCGCTTTAAGCCTTTCCTCAAACTCACCCCGATACTTGGCCCCGGCTACCAATGACCCCATATCCAGGGCAAATATCTGCTTATTCTTCAAACCTTCCGGCACATCGTTTCGGGCAATCCGCTGGGCCAGGCCTTCCACAATGGCTGTTTTCCCTACCCCCGGTTCTCCAATTAATACAGGGTTATTCTTGGTTCGCCGGGATAGAACCTGAACAATTCGTCTAATCTCTTCGTCCCGACCAATCACCGGATCCAGCCTGCCGGACCTGGCAGATTCTGTCAAATCCCTTCCATACCGGGTCAGGGCTTCAAAGGTTCCCTCAGGGTCCTGGCTGGTAACCCTCTGATGTCCCCTGATTTTTTGTAAAACCTCCAAAACCTGAGTTCTTTCCAATCCCTCCTGCCGCAAAATTTTAGCAGCCTCCCCGGCATCCATGGATAACAGGGCCAAAAACAGGTGTTCCACACTGATATATTCATCTTTAAAAGCTTCCGCTTCGCTTTTGGCCTTTTCAATAATACGGCCTACCTTGGGACTCATATATATTTGGTCCTGGCCGGTTTTTGAATAAACCTGGGGTATCTTTTTCAGGTGTTCCTCCACCTTGCCCGTAAGGGAATCAGGATTGACCTCTAATAAGCTTAAGATACGCCGGGTCATTCCCTCGGGCTGCTCCAGCAGGGCAAACAAAAGATGTTCCGGATCGATCTGCTGATGATTATAGCGCAGTGCTGCATTCTGAGCGCTCAGAACAGCCTCCTGTGCCTTGTTGGTAAATTTTCCTAAATCCATAAGGTCACTCCTTTCTTAATTTTTTTATAGAAATAATGTGGAATATATAGTATTATTCAAGAGTTATTATAGCACAATGGAACATGCTGTTCCTTTAAATAATTTTAAAATATTATAAAGTAATATTCTTAAAAATATACTCCAATAACATCCAATATTTCTATCCAGGCAATGCATTCAGGCATTCATGAAGCAAAAAAATGCTGGCATCACTTAATCAACAGAACCGTCCTTTGATTATATGAACCGTCCTTTTGATTACCTTAATTGAACTTGATTGACGCTTTCATCCGCGGGGCAAGTCCCCGTAGTTTTCAGCTAGCTTTCTTATAACTTTGTGCTCCATAAAAAAACCGGGGACAGATCCCCGGCTTTTTTACTCCTGATTTAATTATTTATGGTCTTTAAAAAGCAACTCATGCCTAACGGAAAAAAACATGATTGGCAATTGATGTGGTAACGGGACGGCTCCTGACCCAGGCGTTACTGGTAAACCGGGGATTATAGAAACCTGTTGCTCCATTTGAA
The DNA here is from genome assembly GCA_007120745.1 of Bacillota bacterium. GTDB lineage: Bacteria > Bacillota > Dethiobacteria > SKNC01 > SKNC01 > Contubernalis. The sequence goes on along the minus strand of SKNC01000018.1, from coordinate 9,105 downwards.
GGGTCCCGACCGTTTACCGCTTCCTCCACTGCCTTACGGGCTGATGCATTTGCCGGCCGATTAATGGTTCCATTTCTCACTGGACAGTATTGTATGTAACCACCCGAAACCTGGTAAATCACTCCCCGTAAAGTATTGGGATATTGACTGCTTTTCACCCGGTTCAACACCGAGGCCGCCACGGCAACCTGTCCAAGATACGGTTCACCGCCGGACTCCGCCCGGACCAGCCTGGCCAGCAGATCCAGGTCTGCCGCAGAAAACCGGGAAGTTCCGCTGGAAGTACCGCTTCTGGATACCAGTCGGGGCTGGTTGACTCCCATGGCTCCAAAGGTTTGAGGCCCTGCAATTCCATCAATCCTGATTTTTTTTGCTATTTGAAAGTTTATAACTCCTCTTTCGGTAAGTTTGCCGTAAATTCCATCTACAGGGCCTGTCCAATAACCAAGATTGTTCAGGGTCCTCTGCAGTTCTGCCACATCTTCTCCCCTGGATCCAAACTGTAAAGTCCTGCTTCCCAGTGCCGCTGCCTCCAGACTTGTACCCATGAATAACATAGAAATCAACACCAACGTTACAATCACTGCAGCCTTTCTACTCATAAAATCCTCCCTTTTTTGCCTCCGGGGTTACTGGTCGGGTTTGGGCCGGAGCAGCCCACCTGTGTAATGGTTTCACTCCAACTCTGGTTCCCCGTACTCAATGGTGAGCTTCGGCAATTTTAAGATATCTTAATATTATGTTAACAATTATAAACACTTTAATAGCCTCTGGCAATTACGGTAAGGGGCTCTATAAAAACAAATCTTTTCCAGGGACATTGTTTATGTAAACCAATGATGTATTTTTTACTATTTTGTACTTGTACCAAAGGAGTTACCGGAATGGTAAATTAAAACATAAAAACACAAAAAAACCGCCGCTTCTGACGGAATTTTTTCATGACTTTCATTTTACTCTTTTCGTTATTCATTTTTCTTCTACAGGAGCACATCCGGCTGCAGCTTTATACGGAATTTTATTATTATCATGATAGCATTTTAAAAAGCGTTCTTTATTACCTGAATCTCCTTCACATTCCAGGAGTCATCCACCCACAGGGAAACCACATCAAACCTTACATTGATATTCTTTATTTTCTTTTTAGCCATGTAAAAGTGAGCCAGTTTAACGATTCTCTTCTGCTTCATACTGTCCACTGATTCAAAGGGTTCCCCAAACTGTAAGGACCTGCGGGTTTTCACCTCCACAAATACCAGGTCTCCCCCATCTTTCGCTACAATATCTATTTCTCCCCGGGGACACCTGTAATTTTCCTCACAGATTATATACCCGTTATGTTCCAGGTATTTTTTCGCTGTTTTTTCCCCAAAACTTCCCAGTTGTTTTCGATCATTAGATGATTTTTGCGGACTTATAAGCTATCCCTCTCTTTCTCCCTTCAAATTAAAAGACCGCCGGTGAACAGGGGAAATTCCATGTTCCTTTATGGCTTGAAAATGCTGCGTAGTTGCATATCCTTTATGCTGCCCAAACCCGTACTGGGGATATTGGGTATCATATTCCATCATCAACCTGTCCCGGATAACTTTTGCCAGGATGGAGGCACATGCGACGCTCAGGCTCAATGAATCTCCTTTAATCAAGGGATTTTGCTGTATACGGATGCCGGGTATCCTGAAGGCATCCGTCAAAATGTGCTGGGGGTTAATTTTCAGTCCCACCAGGGCTCTCCTCATGGCCTCTAAACCGGCCTGATAAATATTAAATTCGTCTATGTAGGAAACATCCACGATACTTGTTGAGAAACACAGGGCTTCCTGCTGGATCTGTGTAAAAAGCTCCTCTCTCTTCTGAGGGCTCAGCTGCTTGGAATCCCTGACCTGGTGTATCTTTTTATATGCCGGAAGAATAACTGCAGCTGCTACTACCGGTCCCGCCAGGGGGCCCCGGCCGGCTTCGTCTACTCCAGCAATGAATTCTAAGCCCTGGTCCCAGAGCTCCCGCTCATACATAGTAAGCTCCTCCAGGCGGTGTTCCTCTGCTTCCATTCGCTTCATGTTATTCAGCCTTCTTTTGATAAGATCCCGGGCACCTTTTCGAACATCCCTTTTCAAGTAAATCTCCAGGTTTTCCTTATCCTGAGATTCTTCATCCCGCAGCCAATTTTTTAATTCCGATAAAGTCATTTTTGATAAATCCATTATTTCCCTCCATTAACACCTGGAAATACAAAAATAATTATTATTCTTCCTGCAGTGCAGGGCTCTGCTCCAAAGTAAACCTTCCCAACCTTCCCTCTCTAAACTCTTTTAAGAGATTTTCTGAGGTCCTGGAGAGGTCTACCTCTCCTCCGGAAAGCAGGTACCCCCTGCGGCGGCCAATCTTCTCCAACAGCTTCATCATGTCTGAAGAAAATTCCGTAATTCCAAAACGGGCAGTTACTCTTTCCGGATAATTGGTGTAGAGGTATTCCAACAGCTGCAGGGACAGTTCCTGGGAGTTTAAAAGTTCAAATTTTACAGCACCTGTTACCGCCAGATGGAAGCCCATTTCAGCGCTGCTGATTTTTGGCCATAAAATGCCTGGGGTATCCAGAAGTTCAATGGCGGGTGGAATCTTAATCCACTGTTTGCCCCGGGTAACACCGGGAATTCCACCGGTCCTGGCTGCCGCCCTGCCGGCCAGGGCATTTATGAATGAAGATTTTCCTACATTGGGAATGCCTGCAACCAGCACCCTCACCGGCCTTTTTCCCCTCTGAGAAGGAATCTTTATTCTCTGCAGTATTGATTTCAAGCGCCTCATACCGCCGCCCTTCACAGAGTTTACAGGGACTGCGCTTACCCCCTCCTGAGCTTTAAAAAATTGAACCCAGCGGATTGTAAATTTTTCCTCCGCCAGGTCTTCTTTGTTAAGAACAAGAACTCTCTTTTTGTCTTTTATTAATTTTTGCAGCTGGGGATTACGGCTGCTTAAGGGAATCCGGGCATCCAGAATTTCAATCACGATATTGACCAGCTTTAGATCAGCCTTTAACATATCCATGGTCTTTTTCATATGTCCTGGATACCATTGAATATTCAAAAAACCCTTCTCCCTTTCAAAGGAATTTTTAATTTTTAAACAAAAACACTGCCGACATCTCCGGGCAATTAAAAACCTGGCTGCTTCAGTGCAGCAGGCGAAAGTTGTCCAGCGGCCAGTATACCAGAAAAGCCTTCCCTTTTATTCTTTCGGGAGATACAAATCCGACGCTGGGTTCCCTGCTGTCCCAACTGTTGTTACGATTATCCCCCAATACAAAGTAATGCCCCTCAGGAACCACCACAGGACCGTAATCACCGTACGGATATTCAAGAATATAATCTTCCTCCAAAGGAATTCCATTTAAGTAAACCCTTTCCCCGTTTACCCTTACGGTATCTCCCCCCGTGGCTATCACTCTTTTAATGAAATCCCTATCCGGCGAATATTTAAACACAATAACGTCCCCGTGTTCCGGTTCACTGAATCGGTATACAAATTTATTGACAATGAGCCTTTCGTAATTCTTTAAGGTGGGAACCATAGACTCACCATCCACCAGGAAAGTCTCCACAACATACCCCCGGATGAGAAGAGCAATTATCACTGCAATTATTATGGATTTTATCCATTCCCATAATTCATTTTGTTTTTTTCCCATAAGCAAAGCCCCCAGATATCATTCAGAAGAGATAAAAAGGACTGGTTGCAGTCCTTTTAGCGAAGTTCTTTAATACGGGCAGCCTTACCGGTAAGTTTCCTCAGATAATATAATTTAGCCCTGCGGACTTTCCCCCGGCGGACAATTTCAATTTTTTCTATTTTAGGAGAATGTACCGGAAATGTTCTTTCCGTACCGATTCCATAAGAAACCCGACGTACGGTAAAGGTCTCATTAATTCCACTGCCCCTTCTTTTAATCACCGTTCCCTCAAAGGTCTGAATTCTCTCTCTGTTTCCTTCCACCACTTTTACATGTACTCTCACCGTGTCTCCAGGAGAGAAACGGGGTAAATCTTCTTTCATCTGTTCCTTTTCTATTTCTTTAATAATGTCCATTTAGTAACCTCCTTCCCAAAGGGTTCTATGTGAAGTCATTCTTATTCTAAGATAAGCAAACACCAATGTTTAACAAATTTAAAACAGCGGCATTATTATAGCATATTTTATTTTTCAAAACAACTTCAACATGAATTTCAAATACCATCATTTTTCAGCATCCAGCATGGAATCCGTGAATATTTGCTCCAACATTTTTTTGTCTTCCCAATTTAATTGAGCCTTTTGCAGGAGATCCGGCCTTTTTTGCAGCGTTTTCAACAAAGACTGCCGGCGCCGCCAGAGGCGAATTTTCTCGTGATCCCCGGAAAGCAGAATTTCTGGCACCCTCAATCCCCTGAATACTTCCGGTCGGGTGTATTGGGGATATTCCAAAAGAAAATTATAGAAGGATTCCTCCTCAATGCTTTCCGTAGAGGATAAAACCCCTGGCAGCAGGCGAATTATAGAATCAGCTACCACCATGGCGGGAATCTCCCCCCCGGTTAAAACATAATCTCCAATGGATATTTCTTCATCTGCCAGTTCATCCTTTACCCTCTGGTCTATTCCTTCATAATGCCCGCAGATGAATATGAGATGTTCTTCCCGGGATAGATCTTTGGCTTTTTTTTGATTATACAATTCTCCCTGGGGACATAACAGCACCACCCTGCTCTTTTCTCCCGGGTCAGAACGCAGGGCTTCCACCGCTTCAAAAACAGGTTCCGGCTTAATGAGCATGCCGATCCCGCCACCATAAGGATAATCATCCACCTGACGGTGTTTCTGACGGCTGTAGTCCCTTAAATTTACCAGATTTAGCTGTACCCGTTCTTGTTCCCGGGCCCTCTTTATAATACTGCTGTCAAATGGCCCCTGAAACATTTCCGGAAACAAAGTTATGATATCTATACGCATAATCTCACCTAATCCAACAGCCCTTCCGGAAGTTTAACTCTGACCTTCTTTTCCTGTAAACTGACCTCTTGAACCACATCTTTTATAGCAGGAATAAGAATATCCCTGGGATAGGTTGGGTCATGGGGCGTTACCACAAAAACATCATTGCTGCCTGTTTGAATCACATCTTTGATCTCTCCCAGCTTTTCCTTTTCTTCCTCTGTAAAAACAGAAAGCCCAATCAGGTCGTCAATATAGTAACGGTCATCCGGCAGGGGCATCCTTTCTTCCCTGGGAATCATGATATAACTTTCCTTGAATTTCTCCACTGCCTCCAGGGAATCAAAGTTCTTAAATTTAAGAATCCATAAGTTCTTTTGCTCTCTGCCTGATTCCACTTGAGCAGAAGTAATTCTTTCCCCCGTTACCAGTTTTACACCGCTTAAGCTTTTAAATCTTTGGGGATAGTCCGACAGGGGGAGCACTTTCACTTCTCCCTTTAAACCTGTACATCCTATAATCTTCCCTACGGCCACCAGATTGCCGGTCATTGCTTTCCTCCATGAATTACTGGATGATTTCCACAATTACTCTCTTATCTTCTTTCACCGCAGCAGCATTGACTACCGTGCGTATGGCTTTGGCAATTCTGCCCTGTTTTCCAATTACCTTGCCCATGTCCTCTTCTGCCACTTTAAGTTCCAGGATTAATGAACGTTCTCCTTCAATTTGTTGAACATTTACATCACCAGGATTGTCTACCAGAGATTTAGCAATAAATTCTAACAAATCTTTCATCCTGACTGATATACCTCCTATGAAAATTTTTTAGGAAAGAAACAGAATACCTGCTTACTTTTTAATCCCGGCTTTATCCAGCAGCGCCCGAACAGTGCCGGAGGGCTGTGCGCCATTTTGAAGCCATTGAAGAGCTTTTTCTTCGTTAATGCTCAGGGTTACAGGGTCCGTTAACGGATTGTAGTAACCAATTTCTTCAATAAAACGTCCATCCCTGGGGGAACGGGAATCCGCCACCACAATCCGGTAAAAGGGGCTCTTTTTGGCACCCATTCTTTTTAGACGTATTTTAACTGCCATCTTTTCACCTCCATATACTTCTTATTGATTCATTTTATGGTGCATTGATTTATTTAGGAAAAAAGGGAAAGGGCTTCTTCCCCTTTTTTTTGCCTTTCTCCATTTTTGTCAGCTGCTTCATCATCTTTTTCATCTGGTCAAATTGTTTTAAAAGCCTGTTGACATCCTGTACTTTGGTTCCGCTTCCCATGGCAATCCTTTTCCGGCGGCTGCTGTTGATAACTTCTGGAGTGCATCTCTCTTCCCTGGTCATAGACTTGATAATGGCCTCCACCTGGCCCAATTGTTTCTCATCAACGGACATGTTTTTCATCTTCTTATTCATTCCCCCCATACCAGGCATCATATCCATAATCTGGTCCAGGGGACCCATACTCTTCACCTGCTGCAGCTGATCCAAAAAATCATCAAAGGTAAACTGTTGGGTTCTGATTTTTTCCTCCAGGGCTTTTGCCTTCTCCTGGTCAATATTTGTCTGAGCCTTTTCTATTAATGAAAGAACATCTCCCATGCCTAAAATTCGGGAGGCCATTCTTTCTGGATGGAATGGTTCCAGGGCATCCAGTTTTTCTCCCATTCCCACAAACTTAATGGGACAACCGGTAACGGCATTTACGGAAAGGGCAGCACCACCCCGGGTATCACCGTCCAGTTTGGTCAACACCACTCCTGTAAGCCCCAGCTGTTCATGAAAGCTTTCTGCCACATTTACTGCATCCTGACCGGTCATGGAGTCCACCACCAGGAGAATTTCCGAAGGAACCGCTGCTTCCTTAATCCTTTGAAGCTCCTCCATTAATTCCTGGTTCACATGAAGTCTTCCCGCCGTATCTATAATTACCACATTATAATTTTGTGAAGAGGCTTCCTTCAGGGATTCCCTGACAATATCTACAGGATCCTTCTGCCCCAGGGAAAAAACCGGCATATCAAGCTGTTCCCCCAGATATTTAATTTGATCAATGGCTGCCGGGCGATACACGTCAGCGGCCACCATCAGGGGGGATAAGTTCTCCTTGCTTAGATATTTGGCCAGTTTAGCAGCAGTGGTGGTTTTCCCGGAACCCTGAAGCCCTACCATCATAATCACCGTAATTTCCCCGGGATTCAGGTTTATTTTACTGGTGGTTTTCCCCATCAGTGCAGTAAGCTCTTCGTTCACAATCTTAATCACCTGTTGAGCCGGGGTAAGGCTGCCCAGCACCTCCTGGCCTATGCATCTCTCTCTAATTTGAGAAATAAAATTTTTAACTACTTTAAAATTCACATCGGCTTCCAGAAGAGCCAGTCGCACCTCCCGTAAAGCCGCTTCCACATCCTTTTCAGTTAACTTCCCCTTGCCCTTAAGTTTTTTAAAGGTTTCCTGAAGCTTACCGGCCAGGCCTTCAAAAAGCATATTGTGAAACCCTCCTAAAGTTCTTAAAATTTATAAATCCATCAAGTCGGAGACAATCTTTTTTAATTCATCGTTCCCCTGGTTTTCATGATCATTTAATATGTCAATAATTTTCTCGTATTTTTCCCGTTGACTCATATGCCTGCTGCATAAATGCAGTTTATTTTCAAATTTTTCCAGGGATGATACTGATCTTTTTATTAAATCATACACAGCCTGTCGACTGATTTTGTATTCCTCTGCAATTTCACCCAAAGATAGATTATGTTGAAAATACAGTTCAATAAAGTTTTGCTGCTTCTTTGTTAACAGCGGCCCGTAAAAATCATAGAGCAAGTTTACTCGGGTTGTTTTTTCAAGCAAAAAATCACCTCTGCAGTGTTAAGCATTTTTGCTTTACATGGTAATACTAACGGAATTCCAGGCCATTGTCAAGTGTTTCGACTGGAAAATGTGTTTTAGCTGGAAATTACATATTTTGTTTGGATGTAAAAAAATAATTTGGATAAAATAAATACACGAAACTCTTCTTCAAAGGAGGTTTTTGAATGTCTAAAAATAAAAGTAAAAGCTTTCGTCCCTGCAGTCAATCATGCACTGATTCAGTTGAATTCAGTGACCCACTGGATGAAACCAGCAGCGTGATTAAGGAAGAAAAGAATAAGAAACAGAAAAAAAACAAAAAGAAAAATAAATAAGTCAATATTCATTTATGAAAATGGTATAACCGGGTAAGTAAGCGCCCGGTTATCTTTATTCCAGCCCCATATCAGATAATAGTTTAATCAAAAAGGGCGTTTACAAAGTCTTCTGGATTAAAGGGATGCAGGTCTTCTAAAGACTCACCAATTCCAATAAATTTTATGGGAATGTCCAGGGAATTGCAGACAGCTATGACGATTCCCCCTTTTGCCGTGCCGTCCAGTTTGGTAAGAACAATCCCTGTTATGGGAGACACTTCTCCGAACAACCTGGCCTGGCTTAAGGCATTCTGGCCTGTGGTAGCATCCAGCACCAGCAGGACCTCCTGGGGAGCTCCAGGCAGAGCCTTACCCGATACCCTGTGAATTTTTTTTAATTCCTCCATCAGGTTCATTTTGGTATGAAGCCTTCCCGCTGTGTCACACAGCACCACATCAACACCCCGGGCCTGTGCCGCTGAAACCGCATCGAATATAACCGCTGCAGGGTCAGAGCCAATTTTATGTTTAATTATATCTACTCCTACTCTATCTGCCCATATTTCCAGCTGTTCAATAGCCGCTGCCCTGAAAGTATCCCCTGCGGCAATCATCACCCGCTTTCCTTCCTCTTTCAGCAGGTGGGCCAGCTTGGCAATGCTGGTGGTTTTTCCTACTCCATTTACCCCCATTACCAGAATTACATTGAGGTCCTGAGAGATATTTAAAGGCTGAATTTCTGTTCCCAGTCTCTCAATTAATATTTCCTTTAACAATTCTTTTACTTCTTCCGTATCCCCCAAACGGTTTTCCCTGGCTTTGTTTTTCAGTTCCTCCACCAGTTCTAATGTGGTTTCTACTCCTATATCCGCACCAATTAATATTTCTTCCAGTTCTTCATAAAACTCATCGCTAATTTTTTTTCCTTTTACCAGGCGGTCGATTTTATCAACAAAACCATCC
>SKNC01000073.1 GCA_007120745.1 Bacillota bacterium | reverse complement strand
GTTAGATATATGTTAGTTAAAAATATTAATTCCAAGGGGGGAAGAAAATGAAATTTTATACCTTTAAACTTCCGGGATTTTTAGGTAAACTGGTTAAGGGTGTTTTAAATATATTTTACAAATAACCGTAACTGGTTTTACCCTGCTGTGTCATCAAGTAAGTACCATTAACAAATGTAAACATAAATAGCCCCTGGATTCATTACAGGCCGGCTGTTATTACACAAAACTCTGCAGCGAACTGCAGAGTTTTTCCGTAAGAACACAAATATGGAATTTAATCTATTAACTATGGGGAAATATGTTTTTAACTGATTTTATCTTCTGATGAGTGTCCTTGTTTTTGCAGGACACTCATTGACTTGTTACATGAGATACTTAATTAAAAGCCTGCTTCCCACTACTGCGCCCAAAAAAGTAAACAGGCCAAAAACCCATCCCTGCAGGGACATGGACCCGACGGCACTTAAATAAGCACCGATATTACAACCCAGGGCAATCCTGGCCCCGTATCCCATGAGGGTGCCCCCCACCAGGGCGGTTATCACATGTCGGTAGGACTTAACCCTCCTAATCCTGAATTCTCCCGCCGCCAGGGCCGATATGAAAGCCCCAATAATCATGGAAAGCACTAAAAGTGTCTCCCGGTTTTCAAAAAAACCTTCTGTAAAAACCCGGGGGTAACGGCCATAACTAAAGTAAACCCATTCCTGGATAGGAATCCCGATGCTTCTAAAAAACCATCCTCCCCAGTATCCAAAGGCCGAGGAAAAACTCCAAAACCGTCCGGAAGCAAACAGCAGTAAAACATTGAAGAACCCCAGCACAACTGCCCCCACCCAATAAGGCCATACTTTTTTTATATATCTTTCATAAAACCCGTTCTTATCCTGCTTGAGCGGCATAGTCGAATCCTCCTAAAGGTTTGACACTCCACCAATGCATCAGGCTTTGCACGGTAAAGGTCAAGATTGCCTGTCTTCCCACTTTCTAAATATAACATATAAGAGGCCTAAAATAATTAGCTGTGTTAACAACGCCAGGGGCCAACCCAGAAGATTGGGAAGGATAATTTCCGGACTGCTGACAATAATTCCGTACCACCATGTAAAAGACCAGGAGCCCAGGACAGAACCCACTACCAGGCCCACAAAGGCAATCCACTGCATCAGATACCCTTCCCCCATGCGCATCAAAACCCCCGAGGCACAGCCCCCGGCAATAACCATCCCCAGTCCAAACAGAAAAGCGCCCACGGCGGTATGAATACCCACCGGATAAATAATCCCTGCAATTTCTCCCGGGGAAAAGTAGACATTATACAGGTAAAACCCTAATGAGGAAATGAACATGGCCAGGATTACCGCCCTCATGATGGTAGAATTTTTCAGCACAATTAAATCCCTGAAAGAGGCGGCAAAACAAAAGCGGGACCTCTGCAGAGCATACCCGAAAACCAGGCCGAAAATCCAAATCACGGGGAGATATGGTCTCAACATAAATAAAAACAGGCATATGAGCAGGTTGAACAGCAGCACAATAACCGCTATTTGAGGCTGATTTATTTTCGTTATTTTTTTCTCTCGCGTAACTCTTTCAATTTTCCTCATTTTAACCCTCTTTTGACAGCACCAGATTATAAAACAAAAACATTCAGCTTGCTGTATTGATTTAATCTATTAGGAAATATATAATTATAATAATATAAGCCTCGTGAAATTAATCCCTATTCAAATGATTATAAAATTTTTTTTGCCTGCAAATCTCATTAAATGGAGGAACCACTGTGAATCTAAACCAGATTACCGCCTTTTGTACCGTAGTTAAAGCCGGAAGCATATCTAAAGCGGCAAAACACCTTCATATCAGTCAGCCGGCCCTGAGCATCCAGGTTCAGGACCTGGAAGAATACTTTCAAACCAAACTTCTGGAAAGAAGCAACCGGGGAGTAAAAGTTACCCCTGCGGGAGAACTGGTCTATTCCTACGGTCAGCGAATTATTTCCCTCAGTGAAAACCTGGTGCAGGAAATCAATGCCCTCAGCAGCCTGGCCGAGGAAGAAATGAACATCGGCGCCAGCTCCACCATCGGCGGGTATGCCCTTCCCTGCAGTATTTATATTTTTAAAGAGAAATACCCCCAAAGTGATGTTAAAATGACCATCGCCAATACCGATGAAATTCTAGAAAAAACGGAAGACGGTGTTCTGGATATTGGCTTGATTGAAGGTCCTTATGATAAGAGCCTTTTAAAGCAGCAGAAGCTGATTGCCAAGAACATCTGCAGGGATGAACTGGTCATGATTACTCCGGCCAACGGCGAATGGACCGATAAAGAGGTCATCACCCTGGAAGAATTGAAAACTCTTCCCCTGGTCCTTCGGGAAAAGGGCTCCGGCATCCGGGAAACAGTGGAAAAAGCCCTGGAGGACAATGACATAAGTCTGGATGACTGCCGGCTGACCATGGAACTGAGCACCCTGGAAGCCATAAAGTCCTGTGTGGAAGTGGGCCAGGGCATATCTCTTATTTCCCGCCTGGCAGTCCGCCGTGAACTGAGACATGGGACCTTAAAAGCACTGCAGGTGGAGGGAATTTCTTTTCCCCATTACTTTACAGTGATATATTCCAGTGTTAAGCCAAAAACAGCCCTCCAAAAAAATTTTATTGAGTTCATTGAATGCCCCCGCACCAGAAGTTTCTGTTAGCTTTTGGTAATAATAATGTGCCAGATTCCCTCTTCGATCTCCTCAATCTCTATAGAACACTTTTTCTTTTTCAGGTGATTGGGAATACTGGTCATGGCACAGCTGTGATCCGTTTCCACCACCAGCGTATCCCCTTCCTTCAACTCTTTTAATTTTTTCTCCGCTTTAATCGCCGGGATCGGACACATATCCCCCAGGGCGTCCAGGATAAACTTTCCCATTGGCTATTCCTCCATACCTTAAAGACTGGAAAATAATTCTAACTAGCTGAGCTGTCCCGCTAAATCGGCCATTTCAATGGCCGCCACCGCGGCATCCCATCCCTTGTTGCCAGCTTTGGTCCCAGCTCTTTCAATGGCCTGCTCCAGGGTGTCCGTGGTAACAATACCAAAAATCACCGGAATTTCCGTTTCTAAACTCACTTTGGCAATCCCCTTGGACACTTCACTGGACACGTACTCAAAATGAGGAGTGCTGCCCCGTATGACTGCTCCCAGGCAGATCACCGCGTCATATTTTTTTGTCCTGGCCATTTTCTGCGCAACCAGCGGAACCTCAAAGGCCCCTGGCGTCCAGGCCACTTCAATGTTATCCGACTGAGCACCATGTCTCTGCAGAGCATCTAAAGCGCCTCCCAGCAGCTTATTAGAAATAAATTCATTAAACCTGCTGACCACAATACCAAACCGGTATTTATCGGCAATTAGCTGTCCTTCGTAAATTTTGTTCATAAGGCTTCTCCCCCCGTATCATTTATTTAATATCCTAAAAGATGTCCCAGTTTTTCCTTCTTGGTGTGCAGGTAATTATAGTTGTATATCCCCGGCTTTATCTCCAGGGGCACTCTCTCCACAATCTTCAGTCCGTACCCCTCCAGCCCCTTAATTTTACGGGGATTGTTGGTTAACAGCTTGATTTCTTTAACTCCCAGGTCCACCAGGATTTGGGCACCGATTCCGTAATCCCTCAGGTCAGCGGCAAAGCCCAGCTCTTCGTTGGCTTCCACGGTGTCCTTCCCCTGGTCCTGAAGCTCATAGGCTTTTATCTTATTGGCCAGGCCGATTCCCCGGCCCTCCTGCCGCATATAAATCAAAACCCCCCGGCCCTCCTGGTTAATTTGAATCAGGGCCTGGGCCAGCTGGTTGCCGCAGTCACACCGCAGGGAGCCCAGCACATCCCCTGTCAGGCACTCCGAATGCACCCGCACCAGCACCGGCTTCCCGCTGTCAATATCCCCTTTTGTCAGGGCTACGTGAGCATCGTTGTCCACAGAGTTTTCATAGGCAATTAATTTAAATTCTCCGAACCGGGTAGGCAGCTCTGCCTCCCCTGCCCGGAACACCAGCTTTTCCTTCTGCATGCGGTAATTGATTAAATCCGCTATGGTAATAATCTTCAACCCGTGCTGCTCTGCAAATTCCATCAGTTCCGGAACCCTGGCCATGGTTCCATCTTCATTCATAATTTCACAAATTACGCCTGCGGGATACAGGCCTGCCATTTTTGCCAGGTCAGCGCCGGCCTCCGTATGTCCCGCCCTGCGAAGAACTCCTCCCTCTTTGGCCCTGAGGGGAAAGATATGGCCCGGACGATTCAAATCCTGGGGCTTTGTGTCAGGAGAAATCAGGGCTTTCACGGTAAACGCCCTTTCCTGAGCAGAAATGCCCGTAGTCACAGAACTGGCATCCACCGAAACCGTAAAGGCAGTACCGTGGCCCTCGGTATTGCTGCTTACCATTAAAGGCAGGTCCAGCTCACATATTCGTTCGGGAGTCAGAGGCACACAAATCAACCCTCGACCGTATTTGGCCATAAAGTTAATGGCCTCCGGGGTAACCTTTTCCGCTGCCATAACCAGGTCTCCCTCATTCTCCCGGTCCTCATCATCCACCACAATAATCATACTGCCTTTTTTCAGTTCCTCCAATGCTTCATCAATGGTATTAAATGTCATTTCCCCATCCCTCGCTTTCTACAGAAACCCTTTTTCTGCCAGGTCTTTCAGTGTCAGGCCCTTTTGAGATTCCTGCCCCTCCCTGCGGGCTGACATAAATTTTTCCACATACTTTCCAATCACATCCCCCTCCAGGTTTACCCTGGAGCCGGCGGACTTAAAACCCAGAGTGGTATACTCTGCCGTATGGGGGATTAATGAAACAGTAAAGCTGTCCCCCATAACCTCCACCACCGTAAGGCTTATTCCGTCAACCGCCATGGACCCCTTGGGTATGGCGTATTTCAAAATTTCCGGCGGGGCCTGTATCTCAATAACCAGGGCATTAGATTCCCGTTGTTTTTTTCGAATCATGCCCACTCCATCAATATGACCGCTTACCAGATGGCCTCCCAGCCGGTCTCCCAGGGACAGGGCCCGTTCCAGGTTTACCCGGTCTCCCCTCTTCAAATCTAAAAGCGCTGTCTTCCGCAGGGTTTCGGGCATCACCTCAGCCTTGAAGGAATCGCTGTCAAAGGATATCACCGTCAGGCAGACCCCGTTTACGGAAATGCTGTCACCAATTTTCATGTCTGAAAGGATTACATTTGCTTTCATTCCCAGAGAGGGACTGGCATTTTCCAGTTCCAACCCGTGAATCACTCCCAGTTCTTCTACAATGCCAGTAAACACCGGATCAACTCCTTTTCTATTGGCTTCCTTTGTCCAGGTATCCGGTTACCAGTATGTCTTCTCCCAGGGTTTTTACCTGTACGTCCAACATCCCATAAGCATCTTCCATAAGCTCTACCCCTTCTCCCCCCACGGGGGTAGGGGCTCCGGCTCCTCCAATTATTTTTGGAGCAATAAAAAACAGAGTTTTATCTATCAGTTCCTCTTTTAACAGCTGGTAGTTAAGGGTAGAACCCCCCTCCACCAGGAGGTGAGTAATCTGCCGTTCTCCTAAAACCCTCAACAATTCCTTCAACCGGACCCGGTTATCTCTGGACTGTCCCCTCACAATTTCAACTCCCAAACGGGAGAGAGATTCCAGTTTTTCCGGAGGCGCCAGTTCAGTAACTGCCAGAATTACGGGGGAATCTTCCACGTGCTTTACCAGTGCAGAATCCTCAGGCAGGCGGCCGCGGCTGTCCACAATGACCCGGACCGGGTTTTTAACTTCCTCTTCCCCGGGAATCCGGGTATTCAGCCTGGGATTATCCGCTAGAATCGTACCGATGCCCACCATGATAGCATCCACCTGGTTCCGCAAGCGGTGCACATATTCCCTGGACTTTTCTGATGATATCCAGCGGGAAAACCCCTTGTGGGTGGCAGTTTTGCCATCCAGGCTCATGGCTGTTTTTAAAGTGACAAAGGGAAGCCCTGTGGTAATATACGTAAAGAAAACTTCATTGAGTTTCCGGGCTTTTTCCTCCAGAACTCCAATTTTAACCTTAATGCCGGCATTCTTCAAAGCTTCAATTCCCTTACCGTTCATCAAGGGATTAGGGTCAACTGCGGCCACCACCACTTTTCTAATTCCTGCACTGATAATCTGCTCCGTGCACGGAGGCGTCCTGCCGAAATGGCTGCAGGGTTCAAGGGTCACATACAGGGTAGCACCCCGGGCTCTTTCTCCTGCAGAGGTCAGGGCATTTACTTCCGCGTGGGGCGCCCCTGCCTTTTGATGATAACCGGTTCCTATAATTTCTCCATCTTTCACGATGACGGCACCCACCATAGGATTAGGGCTTGTCCTCCCCAACCCCTGAACCGCCAGGTCCAGTGCCAGCCACATATATTTTTCGTCAGCCTCCATGGGAAAAGTTTCACCTCTTCAATAATTAATGGCAAAATAAAATACCTTAAAGGCTTTCCTCCAAGGTATTCCCTTCCTTCTACCATCCAGACTATACTGTCGGCCCTGGAATCTCACCAGGTCAACCAGAAAAGGCTCGCGGGCTTACCCTTGAGGGGATTACCGCCGGTTCGGAATTGAAAAGCGCTGGAAACGCCTCTCTCACCAGACCCTGAAGGAATATTCAACTGACCCAATACACATTATAGCATAAAAAAACCTGTCAAACTACTCTTTTTTCTGTGCGGAGCATTTTCACCGCCTGCTTCACATCAGAACCGGAAAAAACAGCGGAACCCGCCACCAAAATATCTGCTCCCGCTTCAATTACCGCAGGGGCTGTTTCGGAATTTATTCCCCCGTCTACCTGTATCAGGACATTCAACCTCTCCCGGGCAATCCATTTTTTCAGCTCTTTAATCTTATCCAGGCTGGAGGGAATAAATTCCTGCCCTCCAAAACCGGGGTTAACAGACATCACCAGGACCATATCCAGGTGGGAAAGAACATACCTGAGCACCGATAGCGGCGTGGCAGGATTTAAAGCCACTCCAGCAGGAATATTCATGTCCTTTATCATTTGAATTACCCGGTGCAGGTGTGTGCAGGCTTCGGCATGCACGCAGAGCACATCAGCCCCGGCCTTTACAAATTTCTCTATGTAGTTTTCCGGATTAGAAATCATCAGGTGCACATCCAGGGGTAGGCTGGTCCTGCCCTTTAAGGACTCTACCACCGGTATCCCGATACTGATATTGGGCACAAAATGACCGTCCATCACGTCGATATGAATCCAATCTGCTCCGGCTTCTTCGATTTTTTTTATTTCTTCATGTAAAAAAGCAAAATCCGCCGATAAGATGGAGGGCGCTATTTTCACCATGTTAATAGCTCCTTTCCTTTTCCCTTAGCTCATTCAAGAGGGTCAAATAATTTTTATACCTGGATTGAGATATTTCTCCCCGGTTAAGAGCCTCTTTAACGGCACAGGAAGGTTCATGTTCATGACTGCATCCAGAAAACTTGCAGCCTGCACTGAGCCTTGAGATTTCGGGAAATAAAAAGGGAAGTTCGTCTGACCCGATATCCTTCAGGTCCAGCTGACTGAACCCTGGAGAATCCGCTACCAATCCGCCAAAATCAAAGGGCAGCAGTTCTACCTGTCGGGTAGTCTGCTTTCCCCTGCGGGTTTTGGCACTGATATCCCCCACCTTCAGTTTTAACCTGGTTTGAATTCGGTTTAAAAATGTAGATTTTCCTGAGCCCGAGGGACCGGTAAAAACAGATATTTTATCCTTCAGGGATCCTTTTACCTCTTCTACCCCCTGTCCGGTCAAAGCACTGGTAAGGATGACCTGATATCCGGCACTTCTGTAAATTCTGCAGGCAGGAATATCTTCATCCTCCACCAGGTCCACTTTGTTCAGGCAGATCAATGCTTCCAGATAATTGCTCTCTGCCAGCACCAAAATTCGGTCTAAAAGGGAAAAGTTTAGAATCGGGTCTTTCAGAGAAAAGAAGATTATTACCATATCCACATTTACAATGGGAGGTCTGATCAGCCGGTTTTTTCTGGGCATAATTTTTTCCACTACCCCTTCATCATCACCCATCGGGGTAAATCTCACTCTATCCCCCACGAAAAGGTTAGAAGAATCCTTTCTAAAACGGCCTCGGGCCTTACACCGGTATATTTTATTGTCGTCGGCCCTCACATCATAAAAACCGCCGACCGCTTTAACAATTATGCCTTCCAGGTAATAACCTCCTCTCAACTTTGGGGGAAGTTTACGATTTCCAAAGTTTCGTAACCCTCCTCCGTCTCTTTCATGATGGTCACTGTTCCTGAACCCCATCCTTCGACTGAAATGGTACCCCCTTCATAGCTGCCCTGAAAGACAGTCCTTGCTCCTTTATTATCATCAATATCTATTCTGATATTCTCTCCTTCAGAAATTCCCCACAGACCGGGGTCAATGGTAATATTGTAACCCATTTCTGCCGGATCCTGGCCTTTACTTACAACCAGATCCACTGTATCCTGGGGATGCACCATCTCCCCGGCCTCCGGAGACTGTTCAATTACTTGACCCTCCGGCACACTGCTGCTGTATCTCTCATCAACGTCTCCCATGGACAGCCTATACAGCTCAATCCAGTCCCGGGCATCGGCCAGAGACCTTCCTACCAGGTTGGGCATCCGGAAAGGCTCGGTCCCTTTGCTGATTACCAGGGTTACGATATCTCCTTTTTTGAGGTTCGTTCCTTCCCTGGGATTTTGAGAAATTACTTCACCGGCAGGAACAGAAGTGCTGTATTCTTCAGTGATTTCGGCCACCAGTTCCATGTCCTGCAGTATAATTTTTGCCTCTAATTCCTTTAACCCCACCAGCGATGGCACCTCCAGCCGAACAGGACCGGTGCTCAGCACCAGTTCCACTTCCCGTCCTTTTTTTACCGTTCTTTCGGCTTCGGGAAATTGTGAAATTATATGACCCTCTGGAATCTCATCATGGGGTACTTCTTCCAGGACTGAATGTTCCAGCTCCACTTCTTCCAACGCTTCCACAGCCTCCTGCAAGGAAAGACCGATTACATCGGGGACATCCACTTCATCCACGGTCAGCATTCCCCTCAACTGGCTGAAGCCAAAGGCCAAAACAGTAACAAACACAATAAAAGACAAAAGACCTATAATAAGCCACTTGTACTTCCACTTTTTGTCCTCCGGTTCCTCTTCATTCCCTGGAGAATCTCCTCCGCCATTCCCGTTATGATCATTTTTGTTATTCACCGGAACAAACTGGCCCTGCATTGCATTAACCCCGGGCCGTTCAAATCTTTCGGAACTTACATAACCCTGGTTAATATACATGTTGATATCCTCCAGCATATCCTCTGCGCTCTCATATCTCAGCACAGGATCCTTTTGTACAGCTTTTAAAATAATTTTTTCCAGGCTGGAGGAAACTTCAGAATTTTTCTCTACCGGGGATTTAATATTTTCCTGCAGGTGCTGCAGAGCAACAGAGATAGGGGTCTCCCCGGAAAAAGGGACCTCACCGGTCAGCATCTCATAAAGAACAATCCCTAAAGAGTAAATATCAGCTTTTTCCCCGGCCAAACCACCCTTCGCCTGTTCCGGGGCAAAATAATGAACTGAACCCATAACTACGTTATTATCATAGGTAACTGTAGCAGCAGTCACCGCTTTAGCTATGCCAAAGTCCGTCACTTTCACCCGCCCGTCCCGGGTAAGAAGGATATTATGGGGTTTTATATCCCGGTGAATAATATTATTCTTATGGGCGCTTACTAAGGCTTCACAGATTTGACGGGCTATTTGTACCGCCTCATTTACCGGAAGCTTCCCCTTTTCAGTAATTAACTCCTTCAGAGATTTTCCATCAATATATTCCATCACGATGTAGTGTGTGCCCTCTTGTTCCCCCACATCATAAATATTCACCACATTAGGATGAGACAGGCTGGCTGCCGATTGCGCCTCCCGCTTAAAACGACGGACAAAATTATCGTCCAGGGCAAACTGGGCCCGTAATACCTTTACCGTTACCGAACGATTTAAAATATTGTCATAGCCTCGATAAACAACAGCCATGCCGCCTTCCCCAATTTTCTCTTCAATTTTATAGCGATTAGCTAAAACCTGATCAATCATCTGTCTCACCTCTTGGTTTGAGCTGGGTTTTAAGTTACACCGAACCGCTGTTTAACTGCACCAGCAGCACCGTAATGTTATCCGGTCCTCCCCGGGCATTGGCCATATTTACCAGCCGGTCCACCGCCTCCGTAACAGAAAAAGATGCGGCCATATCCAGGATTTCTTCATCGGATACCATCCGGGTAAGGCCATCGGTGCACAGCAGCACACGGTCTCCCGGAACCAAAGAATGGTGGTAAATGTCCACTTCTACAGACTTGTCGGTTCCCAAAGCCCGGGTTAAAAGATTTTGTTTCGGATGGTTTCTTTCTTCCCCTGCCTGCAGTTGATTTTCATTCACCAGCTTTTGCACATAAGAATGGTCTTCAGTTACCTGGTATATCTCCCCGGAGTGAATGATATAGGCTCTGCTGTCACCAATATGTCCGATATGCAGATTATCACCACTTAAAACCGCCGCAGTCAGGGTTGTCCCCATTCCTTTAAGTTGATCCGATGATATGGCCTTCTCCCAAATACTATCATTAGCCTCTTCAAACATACGGGTAAAAAAAGTTTTTATCTCCTGAATAGATGCACCCGCAAGGGTTTCCCGATTTCTAGAAAAAAACGTTCTTATTTTTTCGATGGCCGTAGAGCTGGCAACTTCACCACCACAGTGTCCTCCCATACCGTCGGCCACGGCAAAAAGTGCAGCGGTATCATGATGATCCATAATTAAATAACAGTCTTCATTATTTTGTCTTTCCTGCCCAATATCGGTCCTACCGGAAACGAACACTTTTTCACCGCCCATCAGGCCAACAGGCCGAAACGCTCATTGATTTTTTGTTTCATACAGCAAAAACTATACCCTGTCTTAATCACCGGTGCAGTCCGGCGCTGACAGTAATCATAAAGCCCGACATTTACTATTTCGCCGGCAGAGGAGTCTAACCCTTCCATAGTATCAAAATATGTAAGAATACCCCCTGTAACTTTAAGGAAAGTATAACAAATGCCTGCTTAAAAGGCAATACACTACAGTTTCTGCCAGCGGGCCAAAAAAAAGCCGTCCAGTTCATGCTCATGGGGATATAACTGAAGAAACCCTTTCGGTGCGGAACCTTCCGCCGCTAATGGTTCGGGCAGATAAGGAGTCAGGTCTGCGGCAGCAAAGTTTTTGTTTTCAGCTGAAAACTTCTTAAAAACTTCAAAGGTTTCCTCCGGTTCATTGGTACATACAGAATACACCAGTACTCCGGAGGGTTTCAGGGCTTCGGCCGCTGCCTGCAGCAGCTTCAATTGAACTTTTGCCAGAGAAGCAATATCCGAAGGCTTTCTTCTCCATTTTAAATCCGGTTTTCTTCTTATGACTCCCAACCCGGAGCAGGGAGCATCCACCAGGGCCCTGTCTACAGTGCCCCACAGGGAGTCAGGTAATATCTGCGCGTCCTGCTGCAGAGGTTCTATGATTTTGATTCCCAGCCGTTGAGCATTTATTTCTACCAGTTTCACTTTATGCCCGTAAATGTCACAGCTGATGATTTTCCCCTGGTTTTTCATGAGCTGGGCCAGATGAGTGGATTTCCCCCCCGGAGCGCTGCAGCTGTCCAACAGGGTTTCTCCAGGTGCAGGGTCCACCAGAATGGAAGCCAGCATGGAACTCTCACTCTGAAACTGAAACATTCCTTTTTTAAAAGCATCCAAAACCGACAGATCTTTTCCTTTTTTTATAATAAGGGCTTCCGGCACATAAAAGCTCTCTTGTGCGGTAACCCCCTCCTGCTGCAGAGTTTTCATCAGGTCCTGCCGATTAATTTTTAAGGTATTTACCCGAACCGTCAAAGGTGCGGGTAAATTAAGGGATGACATATATATTTCTGCTTGTTTTTCACCAAACCCCCGGCACCATCTTTCCACCATCCAGGCAGGAAAAGAATGTTTTAAAGATAAATAATGAACAGGGGACTTTTCAAAATCAGGGTATTTGATGTGCTCTTTTTTCCTCAAATACCCCCTGAGCACCCCATTTACAAACTTTACCCCACCTTTGTGGCTGAATTCCTTGGCCAACTCTACTCCTTCATGGACAGCCGCCGGAACAGGTATTTTATCCAGATAAGCCATCTGGTACAGCGTTATCCTGAGGATATTCCTCAGCCGGGAGTCCAGATTGGATGCTTTTCTTCCTGATACCTGCTGAATCCACCAGTCCAGGGTCAAAA
The DNA here is from genome assembly GCA_007120745.1 of Bacillota bacterium. Taxonomy (GTDB): domain Bacteria; phylum Bacillota; class Dethiobacteria; order SKNC01; family SKNC01; genus Contubernalis. The sequence continues at coordinate 1,574 of SKNC01000073.1, read as the reverse complement.
GGTACCTGACCACTCCATAACATAACTCTGTAACCAGAGCCCTATCCCGAAGAGCAAGTTTCTCTTGTTTTAGATATTTTTTTAGTGCCAGGTCCACATACGTGCCCCGCTGCTCCAGTTCATGTAAAATGTTAAGGGCAGTCCTTCGGGCCGCACTTTTTGACATCTCAAATTCACCTCCAGCATAAAGAAAAAGCAGGGGCGCTGCCCCTACCCCTAAAACTCCGGTTGAACCGGCTTTGTCCTCTGGGTTCGTACAAAAAACTCCGAAGGTGCCAACCTCACAGGAATTCCCAGGAATCCCGTGGTCACCTTTGTTTTATATTCTACTCGTAAAATCTGCATACGGTCTACATTTGCAGAGGTGGTAATATACTTCTGTACGGTCCGGCCGGCCAAAGGTCCAATTAATTGAGCCGCAAATATAGCAACCAGTACATTTAACAGGGAGAACATCCCCGTCTGCCAGAGCAAAAACACAAAAAACAGAGAAGAAACAAAATTTGCCGCAATGATACTGGTGCCACAGCGGTTGTGAACGCTTAACCAGTATTCACCCCGCTGGAGACGTTTTAGAGCGATTAGAGCAGCATCCCGGAGATATTCCGGTGCCACATTTCCTTGTATAATAAAACCATTTTCGTTAGCTAAGCCTGTAAGGCCCCCAATGCCAAAACGCTCCTCCAGCACATGGATGGTAGCATGCTCCAGGGCATGATTCCTCCGAATATCCTTATTCAAAGCAATTTTAACAAGCTGGTAAGGTATGGTTACCAAATTAACTAAAGAATACAGGGTGAACTGAAAAGGTATCAGCAGGATTATCACGATAAATGCAATAAAAAGCGGCCATACCAACAGTGCTAAAAATAACCACATCCATCTCACCTCTGCAGGAAAAATTTAATTCCCTCTTCCACCAAACGTAAATCTACCCGGGTATTGTGGCAGGGTCCTTGTGGTCGCTGGTTAGAAATACCCAGAACCGGGAGAGGATTGGCCTCAAGTATCCCACTGCTCAAATCTCTCTCGCAGGCAACGGCAATAATGGCTTTTGGTTTTATCTGTTGAATTTCTTTTCGGGCCAGAGTACCTCCGGTTACCACCTTGACGTTTACCCGATATTTTCCCCCCAGGTCCATCAGTGAACCGATCATACATTTACCACAATTTTCACAGTTCATAATGTTCACGTTGATACGGTACGGACACCCGCTCTGCTGGAGGCAGTGAGGCAGTAAAAGCAGCAGTTCTTGGGGATGTACCTTGATGCTGCGCATCTCCACCAGGTAGTTGTTCAGGTCAATAAAGGAACGCTGGATTCTATCCTGAGTGATTTTTAAAAGCCGGCCCAGCTGAATAACAATGGGATAAAAAAAGTTTACGGAGATTTGAATGACTTTCTGCCATGTGGGAAAAAGGGGGAATTTAAAAACCGCCAGAAATATACCACAGAGTCCTAGAAAGGTAATCCCCGCCAGGCTTACCAAAAAAACAATAAGAACAATAAAAACAACCCGGCTCAGGAACGTTGACTCAAAAAAAGTTAAATGCCAGATATAATAAACCAGCAG
>SKNC01000011.1 GCA_007120745.1 Bacillota bacterium | reverse complement strand
TTTCCTCAGAATCCTTCTCATAATCTTACCGCTCCGGGTCTTGGGCAGTCCGGGGGTGAGAATGATGAAGTCCGGGGAAGCAATGGGTCCAATTACGGTGCGGACGTGAGTCCTCAGTTCCTTCTTCAGATCGTCGCTGGGCTCGAAACCGTCCTTCAGGATGCAGTAGGCAAAGATGCCTTCCCCTTTAATATCATGGGGATACCCTACCACGGCTGCTTCAGCGCAGGCAGGATGGCTAACCAGGGCGCTCTCCACTTCTGCGGTTCCCATCCGGTGTCCGGATACGTTGATTACGTCATCGATCCGGCCCATGAGCCAGTAGTAACCGTCTTCGTCCCTGCGGGCCTGGTCACCGGAGAGATACAATCCGGGGAACATGTCAAAGTAAGTCTGGCGGAAACGCTCGTGGTCTCCATAAACCGTTCTCATTTGGCCGGGCCAGGGCCTCTTAATTACCAGGTAGCCGGGCTCATTGGCACCCAACTCATTGCGCTCCTGGTCAATAATAGCAGGCTCTACGCCGAAGAAGGGCACAGTTGCGGAGCCGGGCTTCTGGGGAATACAGCCGGGAAGCGGGGTAATAAGAATTCCACCGGTCTCCGTCTGCCACCAGGTGTCCACAATGGGGCACTTTTCTTTACCAATGGTCTTGTAGTACCACTCCCATACTCCGGGGTTAATAGGCTCACCCACGGTGCCCAGAAGCTTCAGGCTGCTGAGGTCTCTGCCCAGGGGCCACTTGTCGCCGTCTTTAATCATGGCTCTCAGGGCGGTGGGTGCGGTATAGAACTGATTCACTTTGAACTTCTCTACAATCTGCCAAAAACGGTCCGGGGCAGGATAGTTGGGAACTCCTTCAAACATCAATGTGGTAGCACCCAGGGACAGGGGACCGTAAACAATGTAGCTGTGTCCGGTAACCCAGCCGATATCGGCGGTGCACCACCAGGTGTCCTCTTCATGAATATCGAAGATATATTTGAAAGTCATGGTGGTATACAGATTGTACCCTGCAGAGGTATGGAGAACCCCCTTGGGTTTTCCGGTGCTGCCGCTGGTGTAGAGGATGAACAGAGGATCTTCAGAATCCATTACCTCCGGCTCACAGTTGGCATCCACCTTCTCCAGCTCATCGTGCAGCCACACATCGCGGCCTTCTACCATATTTACATTACCGTCGCCTCTCTGGAATACGATAACTTTTTCAACGCAGTCGCACTCGGCAACGGCGGCATCCACATTGGCCTTCAGGGGAACTGTCTTGCCGGCCCTTAAGCTGACGTCTGCGGTAAGAACCATTCTACACTGGGAGTCCAGAATCCGGTCTTTGATGGAATCGGAGCTGAATCCTCCAAATACGATTGAGTGAATGGCACCAATCCGGGCACAAGCCAGCATGGCAATGGCCAGGTTGGGGATCATGCCGATATAGATGCAAATCCGGTCACCTTTTTTGATTCCATTAGCTTTTAATACATTAGCATACTTACATACTTCATAATGAAGCTGCTGGTAAGTAAGGGTCATAACATCATCTTCGGGCTCACCCTGCCAGATAATTGCAGCCCTGTTCTTTTTCCAGGTCTTCAGATGACGGTCCAGGCAGTTGTAGGTTACATTTAGCTTACCACCCAGGAAGAACTTGATATCGGCGGTAGTATAATCGTACTCCATCATCTTGGTGGGCTTTTCAAACCAATCAAGGTATTCTTCAGCCATTTCGCCCCAGAAACCCTCGGGATCCTCGATTGACCTCTTGTACATTTCATCATACTGTTCTCTGGTGCTTATGTGCGCATTCTTTGAAAATTCTTCTGGCGCAGCATACATTTTTACTTCTGACATTTAATATTGTCGCCTCCTTTAATTAATTATTATTTAGCGGCTTTGCCGCCTGTCAGCACTACTTTAAGCTCTACCGGAAAAATTTATCCGTTTAATTTTTTATAAAGTTTCCTTTACGACAACACGGCTAAGAATTAAGATAAGTCCTTTTAAGCCCCCCTTTCTAAATTTTTTGATAACCAGCCAAATCATAGAAAATAAGCAGGTGAATTATTTTAATTTTTTTAATAGCAAAAGTAGTGAAACAATTCTGTATATATTATGCTTTGAAAGTTCTTATTTTTTTATTTACAAAAGTATACATCTATATATATTCAATCTGAATACATATATTCTACAAAAAATTTTTTAATCCTTCTTTTTTGTATTAATTTTCTGAAAATTTCTAAAATAAATTTTCATTTCGCTTGTTGTGTTCTCTCCGTAAAACAGCAGGAAATACCTTTGAGTATGGTTACCTGGAATGGACATTAATTTCTTTTTCTAGTGTTTGTTTTTCCTGAAATGCCCTGGCAAAAACATCAAAAAACCGGTTGGCATCCTTTTCTTGTTGAGCAGGCATCAGGTAGGTACCTGCCACCAAAAGAAAGACCGCCAAAAAGAATGCCGGAACCACAGGCATTAAACCAAAGGTTGTCCAGGAGGGGAGGATGTTAAGGTACCATAAATGAAGAAATAAGGAGGGCATAACAATAGCTGTGATAGCCGCATATTTACTGCATTTTTTCCAGTAAAGACCGGCAATCATAACCGGCAGCAGCAGGGAAAAGCCGGAAAAAGCAAAAGCTGCAATACTCAATACGGCTGAGGGTCGGAACAGTGCTCCCACATAGGCTGTGACAGCGAAAATTAACAGCACAATCTTGCTGATAAAAACTGCTTTCTTTTCCTTGATATTTTTAAAGTAACGAAGCAGAAAATCTTCGGTTACCATATGGGATACAGACAGCAGCTGGGAATCCAGCGATGACTTTATAACCGCCAGGATAACCAAAAGCCCCAGAGCAACCCAGATGGGAGAAAGATGCTGTTCTAAAAGCAGGGGGACAATATCATCGGAAGCTTTTCCCTCCAGTCCGGGAATGGACACGGCACCCCATACTCCAAGAAGAGTAGATATACCGAATATCACCATAAAGCAGGCAGGATAAAAAAGCGTAACCTTTTTCATGGATGCAGTATTTTTAGCTGCCATAATTCGGATATACATCTGGGGAAAGACCACTACTGCTATGGAATTTACAAAAGAGAAACTAAACCAGGTCTTGGGATTTAACTCAGGAGCCTGGGCTCTTTCCAGAAGGTGAGGCTTATCCGCCAGGATTCTGGCCGTAATGACATCAAAACCCCCCAGAGATTCAGCCACCGCCAGCAGCACAAAAACAGAGACAACCATAAACAGCACTCCCTGGAAAATATCTGTCCAGGCAGTTCCCCTCAGCCCCGCACCCATGGTATAAAAAACCGAAACACTGAGAATTAAGAGGGAACCCAGCCAGTACGGCACAGCTCCTCCCGTCATGGCAAACATGGCAATTCCCCCTCCGATAATTCCCAGCACCAGATAAGGAATTGTATAGTAAAGCAGGAGCACTAATAATAAAGCTCCTACAGTTTGACTGTTCCAGCGGCTGCTGAAAAGCTGGGGCTGCGTGGAATACCCGTATTTTTTCCCCAGAAGCCAGGAACGATATCCAATCAGATAATAGGTAAAGGGGGTAGCAAACAAGCTCCATCCAATTACATACCCATAGGCTCCATATCCCACATGATAGGACAGCCCGGCATGCCCAATAATGGTGAATGAAGTGATGTTGCTGGCGAACAAGGCCATAAAAAGATGGAAAGTATTTAAGGAACGGCTGGCCAAAAAATAATCTTCTCTGGTAGCCAGCGTGATTCGGGTCCCGATCCACCCCAGCAGGAGAAGAATACAAAAGTAAATGCCTATAAAAATAAAAACCGCCGTCTCTCTCATCATCTGAACTCATCCTCCTCTGCTTTGAGGGGTGAAAGCAGGTCTTCCGGTGGATCCGGCCAGACCAGCATGATGATTAAATAAATCGATGCGGTTGCTAAAAACGTATAAAAAATATAATAGTAAAAAGCAAAGGGCATAAAGCCAAACAGTATAGGAAATGATGCATCAAACTGCCAGCTCCAAAAATTATTGTGAAGAGCAAACATAATTAATACAATTCC
>SKNC01000059.1 GCA_007120745.1 Bacillota bacterium | reverse complement strand
GATTCTCATGGGTACCTCCAGATAATAATTAAGGTCGAGAATAATATAGGCAATCCTAGAACCCACCAGGGAAGAGATACCAATCAAAATAGCTAAGTCCAAAAGCCTTTCCTGTTCAATGCCCACCCGGGGAGCCTCCCTCATGGCCAGGAATGTCCCCAGCAAGAAGGCCAGAGCCAGGGCAGCTCCGTAGGAATATACTTTTATAAACCCTATTTCAAATAAAACTGGATACAATTTTATAAGCCTCCTGACTGGTCATTTTTTAAACTACTGGTGATGTACTCAAAAAGAAAAAAAACCGCTCCCAGACAGAGAACCGTATCTGCTATATTAAAAACAGGCCAAAAACGAAAATCAATAAAATCAATCACATATCCGAAGCGTATCCGGTCAATCAAATTACCTAGAGCTCCTCCGATGATTAAGGTCATCCCCAACCTCATGTAAAGTTTATCTCTGGGTATTTCTATCATAAGCAGGGCCATAATAGCCAGTGATACCAAAGTAACGATTATAAATATCCAGCGGCCGCCTGGCATAAACCCAAAAAGTGCTCCCGGATTTCGTAAAAGGGTGATATGAAATATTTCAGGAACAACCGGTATGGACTGTCCCAGATATAAATATTTTTCTACCAGCTGTTTGCTTAACTGGTCGGAAAAAACAATGAAAAGTCCCAGCAAAATTAAAGCCAAAAATATCACCCCTAACTTTCTCCATTCTAGCACAAAACATATTGAGTAGACAACCCTAACCCCGTTTTCTTAGAGGCAGATGGACACAAATAGGTACTCAAAAAAAAGAACCCGGGTGGGTTCATTAACTGAATCTTGCAGCCGGGAGAGCTTTCATGTTAAATAGAGGGGGAGTCTCCCTTCTTTCCTTTTTTCCCTTTTCTCTCTTTTCCCAATTCAAAATTCCCATCATTCTTCCAGTACGTCTGCACATACGTCCCACCAAGATCCTTTGCCACCGACATATTTTCTATATCGCCTCCGGGGTCTTCTCCGTCTTCTCCCGGGTCCACATCTTCATAATGCACGTGAGGTAAACGATTGTACTGCGCTGCTTCCTGCCAGGCATCTTCCCCATCATAACCCGCATAGTCCTCTCCATCTTTAGTAACTCTGCCGTAGGGAGGAGAAAGAACATCCTCTTCTACAGGCCTGGAATGAGAGTCTTTTACGTCTCTGGATTTTTCTGAACAATGCACACACAGGTCCGCATAGGGAAGGGCCTCCAGTCTTGAATTTTCAATGGTTTCGCCACAGGATGCACAGGTCCCATAAATACCTTTTTTTATTTTTACCAGGGATTTTCTTATCTTCTCTAGTTCCAGCAGTCGATTTTCATGCAGAGATAAATCTTTAGACCGTTCAAAGTTTTCACTACCCAAATCAGCAGGGTGGTTATCATATAAAGAAAGTTCTTCAACACTGTCACGGAAAGATTGGTGTTTACCCATTCCGTTATTTTTCTCCAACGCTTCTAAAATTTCAGCTTCCATCTCCTTCAACTTCTGGTAAAAATCCGGGTTCATTTTGTCATTTCTCCTTTGTCAGATATAGGGCTATAATTTGTCAGATATAGAGCTGTAAAATATATCAGTCCACAAAAACAGTTACCTCTTCAGGTTTTAATCGGGAGGTCTCCTTCCCTTCTTCATCCGGATAACCTATGGGGAGCAGGGCTAAAGGTCTTACGGAATGGGGTAAGTCTAATAGTTTTGCCACCCTGGCTTCGCTGAAAGCTCCTACCCAGCATCCCCCCAGTCCTAAGGAGCCTGCCGTTAACAATAAATTTTGAGCAGCAGCTGCCGTATCCTGCAGAGCATATAGATTCCTCCCCCTTTCACCATAAAAACGTTCTGCCCGGGCCATGTCGGCACATAAAACTATAATAACCGGTGCCCTTGACATCCACATTTGATTTAACGCAGAAATTGCCAGGTCCCTTTTGATTTTTTCATTTCTTACTACATAGAATCTCCATGCCTGCATATTGCCGGCAGTGGGAGCCTGGCAGGCCGCTTCCAGCAGCGTTTGAATGGCTTCTTCAGATATTCCTTCCACTTTAAAACTTCTAACGCTATGTCTTTTTTCAATTGCTTCTTTAAGATTCACCAGGTCACCTCCATAGGATTTATTAAGCACTTTTTTTAAATTTGAATTATGGTTTCCATCCAGTATAAAAAACTAAGGAAACTTAAGGGCTTTACATGATTCCTTTCTGCTACATATGCGTCTGAACAATCCGTACCAGTTCCGCAATAAAATCTCCGATTAAGGGCAAATTCAAAACCACCAATCGCTGCAGCATAAATAGAACCAGCGCACCTAAAATTGATGCCCCCAGGGCAATCCCAAGCCCTCTGAAAAGGCCGCCCACAAAATTTATCCATATAAATCTGCGGGGATTATTTAAAAGTTCCAGGTATTCTGCTAGATTAAACCTTTCCATGTCCTGGCTGAGCTTCTCAATTTTTTTATTGAGCTCTTTCATCAGGATATTCTTCCTGTACTGTTCCATAAACACCCCTCATTATAATTTACCCAAAAATATGCTATATTACCTGTGGTTATGCAGATGTTTTATATTTAAAAAAATATAAAAGAACAGGAATTCTTGTCAAGATATTCCTGTTCTTTTAAAGTATTGATGAACTTGTTAATCCCTGCAAACCGTTCTTTTTGCACGTTTGATAATTAAACTCCGTAATGCCGTTATCAGCACAGCCCGTTATCTACCGTTAAATACCCACTTACAGCTTCCAACAAATTTAATCGGCAGAAAGAGGAACATCCAGTTCCTTTACTACAGAATAACAGCGGTGGCATATTTCCGGGTTTTCCCGGTAAGAGCCTACGGTTTCACTGATGTTCCAGCATCTTTCACATTTTCCGCCCCGGGCCTGGCTCACGCCAACTTTCAGGTCCTTAATAGTGGTACTGGCGTACGCTCCTTCCATGACCAGGTCCGTAGGAGAATGCAGGTTTACCTGGGATACGATAAATATCATGGGCAGCTGCTCCTCATATTCTTTCAGCAGTTCATATACTTTTTCAGCTGGATAAATATCTACCGCCGCCCCTAGAGAGCCGGATATCACTTTTCTTCTTCTGGCCTCCTCCAGGGCTTTGGAAACCTCATCCCGCACCTCCAGTATTTCATCCCATTTTTCCTTCAGACGTTCATCCAGGCAGCTTTCATTTACTTTGGGCCAGGAAGCAAGCTGTACCGACTTTTCCGCACCCTCTTCTTTTTCAGGCAAAAGCTTCCATATTTCCTCCGCCGTAAAGGTCAGTATGGGAGCAGTCATGATAACCAGGGAAGTCAAAATCTTATACATGACCGTTTGAGCAGCTCTGCGGCTCTTGTCCCCGGCGGGAAATACATACAGCCTGTCTTTCAGAACATCCAGATAAAAATTGCTCATATCAATGACACAGAAATTATGAATGGCATGAAATACCTGGTGAAATTCGTACTTCTCATACGCCCGGGTAACGGTTTCCACCAGCTCCTGAAGCCTGTGCAGGGCCCAGCGGTCAATTTCCCAAAGTTTATCATACTCCACCTGGTCTCTCTTACGATGAAAGTCCTGGCAGTTGCCCAGCATGTATCTTGCGGTATTGCGAATTTTTCGGTAAACCTCCGACAGCTGCTGCAGTATATTAGGAGAAACCCTGACATCTCCTCTAAAGTCTGATGAGGAGACCCACAGCCTCAAAATATCAGCACCGTAATTTTTTATAATTTCTTTGGGGGCAATTACATTTCCTACGGATTTGGACATCTTTTTCCCTTCTCCGTCCACTACCCAGCCGTGGGTCAGAACTGAACGATAAGGAGCTCTCCCCCGGGTTGCCACCGAGGTTAATAGAGAGGACTGAAACCACCCTCTATACTGGTCGCTTCCCTCCAGGTATAAATCTACCGGCCATCCCAGCTCTTCCCTGGCATCACAGACCGCAGCGTGGGTGGACCCGGAGTCAAACCACACATCCATAATATCTGTTTCCTTCCGGAATCCGGATCCGCTGCAGTCGCTGCATTGAATCCCCGGCGGTAATATTTCCTCCGCAGTTTTCTTAAACCAGGCATCAGAACCTTCTCTGGCAAACAAGTCCTGAACAGCCTTGATGGTATCATCATTAATCAGCTCTTTATTGCATTGGGTGCAGTAGAATATGGGAATAGGAACTCCCCAGACCCGCTGACGAGAAATACACCAGTCATGGCGCTCTCCCACCATTTTGCTGATTCTTTCTTCTCCCCAGGAGGGAATCCAATGTACCTCTTTAATTGCATTCAAAGCGGCTTCTCTAAAGCCTTCAATAGATGCAAACCACTGCTCCGTGGCCCGGAAAATCACCGGCCTCTTACAGCGCCAGCAGTGGGGATAGGGATGGGATAAGAAGTCCAGGTGAAAGAGCAGGTTTTTCTCTTTCAATTCCGTGGTAACCGCCTTATTTCCTTCCCCATAGGACAGCCCCTGGAACTGCTCTGCTTCATCGGTGAAAACCCCCTTATCGTCCAGTGGGGCCACAATGGGAAGGTCATATTCCAGGCTTAATTGATAGTCCTCCATACCATGGCCGGGAGCAATGTGCACGCACCCAGATCCCTGCTCCAGGGTTACCAGATCCCCGGTAACCACCACTCCTTCTTTATTCAAAAGGGCATGCTTATATTTTAATCCGGAAAGGTCAGAGCCTTTGTAGCGTCCCACCACTTCCCAGTCGGTACGGTCTAAAACCATCATCACCCGGGCGGCCAGACCTTCTGCCATAATATAGTGATCATCCTCCAGCTTGATACGCACATAATCAAATTCCGGATGCAGGGCTACCGCCACGTTGGCAGGAAGTGTCCAGGGTGTAGTGGTCCAGATTATTACATGGTTTTTTGTTCCCTCTTCGAACAAACCTTTATCCTCAATGACGGGAAATTTAACGAAAATAGATGGAGATTTTCGCTCGTCATATTCTACTTCCGCCTCAGCCAGAGCTGTTTCACAGCAGGTGCACCAGTAAACCGGCTTAAGCCCCTTGTAGATATAACCTCTCTTGGCCATTTCTCCAAACACCTGAATCTGCCGGGCCTCAAAGGAAGGGGCTAAGGTAAGGTACGGGTTATACCAGTCCCCACGGACTCCCAGCCGCATAAACTGTTCCCGCTGTATATCCACAAATTTTAAAGCATAATTATGACACTCCTGCCTGAATTCCAGGTCTCCCACTTCGTGCCTGTTAATTTTTTTAGTTTTAATAATCTGATGCTCGATGGGTAGGCCGTGGGTATCCCACCCGGGAACATAGGGTGAGTCATACCCCTTCATGGTTTTGTACTTCACCACAATATCTTTCAAAACTTTGTTCATGGCTGTACCCATATGAATATCCCCATTGGCATAGGGGGGGCCATCATGAAGAATAAATTTCTCTTTCCCTTTCCTGGCCTTTTGAACCAGGTCATAAATATTAATGTCCTCCCAATATTTCAGGATATCCGGCTCCCTCTTGGGTAAATTCGCCCGCATGGGAAACTCTGTTTTTGGCAGATTCAATGTTTCTTTGTAGTCCATGATGTTTATCCCTCCGCTTATTCTATTTATAAAATCAAAAAAACCCGTCCTGTAGGGACGGGAATTATTCCCGCTGTACCACCCTGGATAGCATAAAAAATAAATGACTGCATGGGGTCACAGGCGGTAACGGCACCACCGGCTGTGTCTACTCTTCATGTGTCTACTCTTCACAAGAATTTCGCACAGCACTCCCGGGAGATATTCGGCAGGTATTAAAGGCCAGTTTTCAGCTTCCCTGGCTCTCTGAACAGAAATATCCTGCGTACTGGACCCGTTCATCGAATTGTTCTAGATATTCATTATTACTAATATAACATTTTTTTTATAAATGTCAACAATCACATTGGAAGACATCCATCCCACGACGAAAGACGTGGACTTTTATTAAGTATTCCCTAAATCTCAGGAAACTTAACCCAGAAAAATAAATATTATGCCGTATCCTCCTCCTGAGACTCCTCTTCCTCCGGCATTTTTTCATCATTCATTAAATCCAGCCATGTCTCGGATTCCAGGGCAGCTAACTGGGCTTCCACCAGGGAGCGAAGCCGCAGCTTAAAAACCTGGGCCTGCTTATTTAAGTCTTCGTGCTCGGCTACAATCCTGCTGGCTTTATACCGGGCTTCTTCTATGATTCTGGCAGCATCTTTTTCAGCCTCTCTGCGTATCAGTTCGGCCTCCTTGCTGGCATTTCTTTTTACCTCTTCCGCAGTATCCTGGGCAATAACAATGGCCTTTTGCAGAGTTTCCTCAATTTTTTTGTAGTGCTCCAGTTTTCCCTCCAGGGACTCTGCCTGCTCCTTCATCTGTACATTTTCTTTAATAATTTCTTCATAGTCTTTGGTCAGCCTGTCCAGAAAATCATTAACCTCTTCTCGATTAAAACCGCGCAGCGCTAACGAAAACTCCTTATTTTGGATATCCAGCGGAGTTAATGGCATGTTCAAAACCTCCTCAATTCAGCAGTTAGTAAAGAGTATTGTTTTCTTTCTTTTTCGCCAAATTTTAGCAAAGTCCTTCCCTGTTAACGTACCTTTTTTACAACAATTCTCACTCTACCTTTTTTGCTTTCCCCTGTTATATCTTCTATTACAATCCTTCCGCGGCCCTTTAGAGAAATTACATCTCCTTTTTTAAGTTGAGAGGAGGGGTCGTTAACTCTCTGCCAGTTTAGTTTTACATGATCTGCCTTGATAGCCCGGGCAATTTTTGACCGGGAATACCCAAAGCCCAGGCCAGCTACTGCATCCAGCCTCAGGGAAGCTACGGTCCCTTTTATGATTTTACTGCGTTCCTCCGGAATTACCAGCTCCTCCGGTGTAATTTCCTTCAACGTAACCGGTACCGTATTAATCTGAGTTAGATTCTGCTGTAGAAAATCAGTCACAAAGGTATCCACTATAATCACCGCACCCTGTTCCCCCACAACAATATCCCCAAGTTTTTCTCTTTTTAAGCCCAAATTTAATACCGCTCCCAAATAATCCCGGTGAGTCAGTTCTTTAAATTTGACAGCACCCCTGACCTCCACCAGGGATATTCCAAGATCAATGGATCTTGCGATCCAGTTGTTGGGCATGACCGCTATCTTTGCCCTCTCCGCTCCCGGATACCCCCCGTACGTCAAAAACTTAACCTCATTACGGGCCCTCAAGCAGGACTCCATTACCCGCTGCTGGTGGGGGTCTAAAAAATCAGTTACCTGGGGAAAATTAGAACGAAGAACCATCTCCACTTTGTCCTGAATTCGTTCCAGCATTTCCTTTTCCAGAGGGGAAAAATGGTTTTCTCCTTGCATAATATCTCCTTTTTTAAAAACTGTTGAAAGTACAGAAGTATTCCTGCCTCTATCCCAAACCTTGCATTACCAGGTTTTTTAAAAGCCTCTGGATAAAGCCTAATAAAATAATTGCAACCAGTGGGGATAAGTCAATGTAACCACCACCCAGGTTGACTAAAGGGATAATACTTCTGAAGGGAAGTAATATGGGTTCCGTTACCTGGTAAATTATCCTTTTAAGCTGAACCAGCCAGGGTTTGCCGTAAGGGTTAAACGAAAAGTAACTTAAAACTATCCGGGCAATTAAAAATATTCTAAGAGTATTAAAAATGATGTCTATCATCCGGGGAAAATCTAAAATTGGATATCACCTCACCACAATTTTTTGATTCCAGGGAACCATCAGTCCTCCAGCTCTGAATCTCCCAAGGAACCGGAGGTAAAAGCATCCACCTCACTGCGGGTAATGGTGGAGTTAATATCTATATTATTCGGGGTAAAGATGAAAATATGATTACTGATTTTTTGATAATTGGCATTTAGAGCAAAAGCGGCGCCGCTGATAAAATCAATTAACCGCATGGAAGTGTCTCGTTCCGTACCCTCCAGGTTAATAACTACGGGAAGATTATTTTTTAAGTTCTCAGCAATCTCCTGCGCTTCTTCAAAAGCACCGGGCTCAGCTACGATTACCCGTAAATTTTTGCTGGTATGAAGGCTTACCACTTTTCCTTTTCGGGGAGTGGGATTGGTGGTATCATGGTTGGATACCATCTCCCTGTGTTCTTCTTCCTCTTCAGCCAGGCCTAAAAAAACCAGAACTTTCTCAAAAAACTTTAAACCCATCATTTTTCCTCCTTTGACCTCTTATAATGATAACCCATTGGAAGTTAAATTATTGCTCCACTGCAGTTAAAACATCTTTGTTCTTGACAGGTCACCTGAAAAGAGCTGACCCAATTCTGACCATAGTGGCCCCTTCTTCTACGGCAACTTCAAAATCATTGCTCATTCCCATGGAGAGCTCTGTTAGCTCCGCCCCGGGAATCACAATTTCCTGGGCCAGGTTTCTTAATTCCCGAAATATGGGCCTGACCTCCTGGGCATCCTCCACATAAGGGGCAATGGTCATCAATCCCAAAATTTTTATATATGGAAATTTTTCTACAACCTTCTCAATAAATCCTTCTGTTTCTTGAACAGAAAGACCAAATTTCGACTTTTCTTTTGCCACGTTTACTTGAACCAGGACATCAGTCACCCGGTTTTCTTTTTCTGAACGCTTGTTTATTTCTTTTGCCAGGGAGATTCTATCAAGAGAGTGGATTAGAGAAAAACGGGGAAGTACGTCTTTCACCTTATTGCTCTGCAGGTGGCCAATAAAGTGCCACTTAAGATGTTCTGGAAGGCCCTCCATCTTCGGAAGGACCTCCTGCACCCGATTTTCTCCAAAATGAACGATTCCCAGGGAAGCAGCCTTCTTTATTGCTTTTGAACGAATCCCCTTGGTTACGGCAATCAGTTTAATTTCATCCTTCTGCCTGCCGGACTTCTCCTTAGCTTTATTTATTCGTTCTATAATTTTCATATAATTTTGATTCAACAGCTCCATTTCACCTGTCTCCTTTTATCACAGCTGTTCTTCTCTTTCCTGTTCCTCCTGTTGAGAAGGAATGTACTGTCCCTGCCTGAAAAACCGGGGATTCTGAATAATAACTCTTCCTGCAGGTAGTCCTTCCACCACCAGTTCTCCCTCCAGTTCTCTTTTTATCTCAACGGGACGAAAACGTACCACTGCTTTTTCAATGGTGTAAACTCCGATTTCCTCACCTTGCTCAACCAGAGCTTCCTCAGGTACAGTTATGCCCCTGAAGTGCGCATAAATAACCTCTGCACCAGCCTGACGGTGAAGATAAAAATTATCTAACTGTTCATTTACTTTAAAGGTTACCAGAGTTTTGTCCTCTTCCTGCTCCAGGTGATAAACTTCAACCCTGGTGTCATGGGGAGATATAAAATCAAACCGTAAAAATAATCTTCTCGCTCCCTGGAGTATTTCTCCCTGGGATGGAGTCACAGGAACGGTAAAATACCAGGTGTAGTTATCCACGATTTTAAAAATAGGAGAACCCCGGCCTACCTTTTCACCAAAACTAATTTTTTTGATTTCTTCGTTTAAAACTTTCAACTGCTGGCTGCTTAAAAAATGAATTAAAGAGGGCTGGTAGAAATCTTCCAATCCATCCATATAGTAAGATACAATGCCGGAAAATGGGGAAATAATTTTACTGCTGCCCGCCTGAAGGCTGCTGTGTACAATTAACTGCTCCTGGGAAAGGCTCTCTAGCTGATTATAGTAACTTTCGGCCTCCTCCATATTGCCCTCCCGGATCGCTTTTCTGAGCCGGTTTACCATAACTGATGCCTGGTATTCAATTTCTTTCAGGTCCAGAGTTTCGTCTTCATTTCCCCCATCTATATATAAAGAGTCCGGACTGTCCTCCAACATGGATGAATCCACATCTTCATTTCCTTCATCTTGGGATTCTTTTTCTTCCATATTTGTTATGTCCTTCTCTTCATGCTCCAAAACAGGCCCTTCAATACCATCATCAACGGGAGGCTGGGAAACAACCTCTGCCACCACACGTCCTACCCCCACCCGGGTTCCTTCATCTAAGGCCCAAACCAAATATCCCTCCCGGGGAGAAGTAATTACCTTCTCATCCCTGATAATTACGCCTTCTACCGACATTTTTTCCTCCAGCAGTCTCTCTTCCGTAACAACAGTACTCACCAGGTACGAGGCGGCCATACCATATCCCCACAAAAAAACAGCCCGGGCCAGGAAAAAAACCAGGATAATCAAAAGCAGACTTACCGTAATTTTTCTCGATAGCTTTTGAAAGGGAGTGCGTTCTTTTTTCTCCCCTCTTATTAATTTCAAGTGATTTTTTCTCATATCTTCCCCTGTATGCTGCTGATTTTTATTTTTCCCTTCGCAGAAAAGCCTCAGGTCTGTCCACAAAGAGATTTTTTCAATACCATATACTACTATTTTAATACACCTTACCTCAAAAAGTCGAGAATTTAAATGCTTTTCTTGAAATTAAAAGTTAAGGAAGGCAGATCAACGACATCATCCTTCCGGCAAACCCTCCGTCTCTCCGGTAGGAAAAAAATAGATCCGGGTTGCAAAAAGTACAGTGACTGCTTACCGCCACCTTCTCCTCCTGGATTCCTGCTTCCTTTAAAAGTTTTGCATTAAGAAGCTTCAGGTCCAGCATATATTTTCCACTTCTCCCGAGTTTTATAAACATTTCAGGCTCTTTCATTACCTGGTACAATTTTTCTATTACTTCTTCTCCTATTTCATAACAGCATGCTCCAATGGCAGGGCTGATCCCTGCCATAATATTCTCCGGCCTGCATCCGTATGAAGAAGTCATGGCCTTCACCAGTTCGGGGCCTATTCCCTTCAGAGTTCCTCTCCAACCGGCATGACCCAGGGCCGCTGCCCGCTGAACCGGGTCAAAGAGAAAAATGATGGCGCAGTCTGCTGAATACATGGTGAGGATAACACCCCCTTGATTCGTAACCAGGCCGTCTCCTTCCATTTGTTCTTCACCCTTTGAGTAAACCTTTTCTCCCACGGAAAATACCCGCCTGCCGTGAACCTGTTTTAATGCCCAAAAATCACCCTCCAGGTTTAAAGCACCAACAAACAACCGTCGATTTTTAATGGCTTTGAACTCTTCTTTTCCATCAGATCCAGTATCAAGAGCATATGAAGAAACCTGGCATCCTTCCACCAGTCGCGTGGAAAAACCATGTACCACCCCTTGTTTGGTAAAAGAGGGTATTGTCAGGTATGTTAGCCCGGAATTTTTCCGTATAATAAAATCTTTCAAAAAATTGCTCCTTTCAAAGTTTAAAAAATTCCCTATATGTTTTCCTCTTTCATTATACTATATAAATTTTCTTAACATTTGTTTTTCAGGCATTTTTTCAAAAGTTCTCATGTTATGATGGAGTTGAAGTGAACCTCCCCCACTGGCATGTTTCAAGAAGTCATTCCAAACTATGAAGGAGGCTTAAAAAACATGAAATTAACAGGAAACTGCCAGACCACGGCCATGGGAATTATGCCCCATACCGACATAGAAAGGGCCCTGGAACTATCCTTGTCCCTGGACATTCCTTTCTGGCCGCAGCTGCCCAGGTACAGCTTTTATGAAGACATGTACGTGCAGATTTCCGAACATTTTCCCGGTATCATCGTAGACTTTGAAAAACAGCGGATCAGTTTTTCCCTGGAAAAATTCTATGGGGAGCTGGACCATCTATTGAACAACTGGGATAACGATGATTTTTTCCGCCTTTCACCGGAATACTCCGTACTGTTTCACCGGTTCCTGGAGATGGACCTTTCCCCTTATCAATATGTCCGGGGACAAAACATTGGACCGGTAAGCCTGGGGTTAAAAATCCTGGATGAAAACAAAAAATCCATGATCTATCATGAGGAGGTAAAGGGGATCATCTTTGATTTTGTGGCCCGAAAAACAGAGGTACAGCTGAAAGATATGCTGGAAAAACACCCGGGCTCTTTTGTCTGGGTAGATGAACCGGGACTGGAAATGATTTTTAAAGCCTTTACGGGATATGCCAGCGACCGGGCTCAAAGGGATTACCGTTCCTTCCTGGAAAATTTCCCGGGACCCAAAGGGGTTCATCTCTGCGGTAACCCGGACTGGTCTTTCCTCCTTCAGCTGGACCTGGATATCCTCTCCGCAGATGTCTTTACCTGGGGCCATATTTTTTCCCGCTATAAGGAGGACGTAAAGGACTTCTTAGACCGGGGAGGAATTATCTCCTGGGGCATTACGCCTACCCTTACGGAGGAGTATGAAAAGGAAAATGTCAAATCCATGATTGAAAAGCTGGAAGAGATGTGGGTCTATCTAGAAAATACCGGAGTTCCCAGGGAGCAGATTCTTTCCCAGGCCTGGTTGGCCCCCTCCCGGTGCTGCCTCGTCAACCCCGACGGAGAGCTAACCGTGGAAAAATCCTACCGGATGCTGAAAGAGGTTTCTGAGCATTTCAAAGCACAGCTGTAACCTCAATCGCGAAAATCAGCTAAACATAAGAGTCCTTCCTGACTCCCGGATTCCAGAAATTTCCTGACTTTCGGCAGTACTTCCACCAGGAGTACTGCCGAAAGTGCTGAAGGACACCTGTATCCGATGCCACGTCAGGAGCTCCTACAATAATTCTCAGAATAATAAGAGAGGCCCTCCAGGAATGAAATGTAGGGCCTCTTTTACCGGTTACTTAAGACCGGATCATCACCAGCATCATTTTAAACTGTGTCAGTGCTTTCAAGGCGTGTGGCTTGTTGGCGGGCATAATAATCATTTCTCCCTCTTTCACCACATGACTTTCCCCGGCAATGGTTATCTCTACTTCCCCCTCCAACACCTGAACCAGGGCATCAAAGGGCGCGGTATGCTCGCTGAGCCCTTCCCCCCGGTCAAAGGCAAAAAGGGTCACCGTTCCCGTCTTCTGCGCGATAACCTGCCTGCTTACCACAGAGTTTTCCTGGTAGTCCACCAGTCCTGCCAAATTTATCACTTTACCCACAATATTTTTTTCGTCCATTGATTTTTTCTCCTTTTTAATGGTGCTGTTTATTTAGTATTTTTTACTATCTTGCACCTTACCAGGCAAGTATTTCGGCCAGGTCTTCATCCGCTGTTTTAATAGGCTGGATATTGAAGTTTTTCACCAGGACATCCAGCACGTTGGGAGTAATAAAGGCGGGAAGGCTGGGTCCCAGGCGGATATCCTTAACATTCAGATGCAGCAGGGTCAGCAGGATGGCACAGGCCTTCTGCTCATACCAGGAAAGTATCATGGACAGTGGCAGGTCATTAACCCCACAGTCAAAGGCCTCCGCCAGCGCCACCGCCACCTTGATGGCAGAATATGCGTCATTGCACTGGCCCATATCCAGAAGCCTGGGAATTCCCCCGATATCTCCCAGTTTCTTATCAAAGAAGCGGAATTTCCCACAGGCCAGGGTTAAAATAACAGTGTTATCCGGAGCCTTTTCTACAAATTCCGTATAATAGCTTCGCCCGGGTTTGGCACCGTCACATCCCCCCACCAGGAAGAAATGCTTGATATCCCCATTTTTCACGGCTTCAATTACCTTACCGGCCACTCCCAGAACGGCATTGTGTCCAAAACCTACCAAAACACTTCCCTTATCTTGGTCCTCTTCAAACCCCTGCATCTCCAGCGCCTTTTCAATGGCCGGTGTAAAATCTTCATTTTCAATGTGTTTGACTCCAGGCCAGCCTACGGGCCCTACCGTAAAAATGTTTTCCGAGTATGAATCCTGGGGCTTCTGGATGCAGTTGGTAGTCATGACAATGGAGCCAGGAAACTGGGCAAATTCTTTCTTCTGGTTCTGCCAGGCCGTCCCGTAATGCCCATAAAAATGCTCATATTTCTTTAATTCCGGATAACCATGAGTGGGAAGCATCTCTCCATGAGTGTAAATATAAATTCCTTTCCCTTCCGTCTGCTTTAACAAAGCCTCCAGGTCTTTCAGGTCATGTCCGGAAACCAGCATACACTTACCCTTTTTATGTCCCAGGGGCACTTCCGTGGGAACCGGGTGACCATACTTTTCTGTGTTGGCTCGATCCAGCAGCTCCATGGTGAGCAAATTAATTTCCCCACACTTCAGTGTCAGGCCAATCCAGTCCTCTAACCCTAAATTTTTATCACCCATGGCAGCAAGGGCTTCGTGAATATAAGCATAAACCCGATGGTCCTCCTGCCCCAGCAGGTAAGCATGATAAGCATAAGCCGATACTCCCTTAATTCCAAACAGGGTAGTTCGCTGAAAGGACTCAATATCCTCACCGGCCTCTTTGTCTACCGGAAGCCCCAGTTCCTCTCCCTGCTTGATTAATCCATCCAGGTCGGCAGTTGGTACCAGGTCCGCTTCAGGTCCCATAAAATCTGTATTTCCTCCGGCATCAGCTGTTTTTTCCTGTATGCGTTTAGTTAATTCAGCACAACGGTGAATGTAAGCCTGGAATCTTTCCGCGTCAAAATTTACGTTGGTAAGGGTTGTAAACAGCGCTTCCGTGGTAAAGCGGTTCACTTCCTGGTCCTCCACACCCTTTTTTCGCCCTTCATGAGCATAAAGTGAAAGTCCTTTGACAAAAGTGATAAGAAGGTCCTGCAGAGCCGCTACCTCCGGTTTTTTACCGCAAACTCCGGATACGGTGCATCCTGTACCTTTGGCGGTTTGTTCACATTGATTGCAAAACATGAATAATCCTCTCCCTTTCATTTTATAAATTTCATATTTGTTAACTTTAGTCCAATTAATCATCAAAAACTTTACCGGTTACAATATCCAGCAGGCTTTCCCGGCTCAGTTCCCTTACCAGCGTTTCCTGTGATCTCCGCAAAATATGCCTGACCTTACATACAGGTTGGTTAGGACAGATATCCCTTTCCCTCAGGCAGACATTCAGTGCCACTTCCCCTTCTACCGCTGTTAAAATATCCGCCAGGGTAATTTTATCCGGAGGAACAATCAAACGAACTCCCCCGTGACTGCCTCTTCGAGTCTGCACCAGACCGGCCCTGGCCAAAAGTTGAATCGTCTTCTTTAAAAAAACTTCGGGGATTTTTTGATGTTTGGAAATCATGCGGGTGCTCAACAGCTCACCGTAAGGAATGCTGGCCAGTTCAACCATGGTTCTAACCGCATATTCCGTCTGTCGGGTAATCTGCATTTTAATGCTCCAATCTAATTTGGACTAATTTTATCCACTTTAGATCTATTCTCTATCTTTTTAATAAATCCTTCCTCTGCTGTGTTTAAGAATATTTAAGCTATTTTAACATTTAAAATTATGCCAAAAACACACTGTGAACCCACTTGTCCAGCCAAAAGTTATCTTCCAATGTCTGTCCCGATGACCTGCTTTAACAAATTTTTTCAAAAAACTTTGGCCGGGAAACATAAAATTATCATTTTTCTTATGCATAAAAAAATAAGACAGACACCATGTCTGTCATAGAAAAAAATATAAATTTAAAGGGGGTTTTAAATAAAAATGAAAGGGGGAGCAGTTTGTTTATAAATTACTTAGAGGTAATGGTCAATCCATTAATATAGTCCAGTTTCTGACGCTCCAGTTTCTCATAGGCCCCGCGGTCCAAAATGATGGAAACATCATCCACGTTAATTTCATAATCGTCTTCTTTTTTTGCCTCTTCCAGAGACATGCCGTATTGGACTGAGCCTCCTCAACCGACACCGCTTATATATATACGAACGAACTGGCCATCTTCCTTAAGGTACTTTTTCAGTTCTACCGCAGCCTTTTCAGTTACTTCCAACATAGAATATCAACTCCTTTCGCCACAATACCCCTTATGGGTATTATACTATAGAACCAATCCCATTGAAATGCCTTTTATCATTTATTATAACTTCTTAAAGGATAGCGGTTGTTGATTGCCCTCTGTGCGTTTTTTTATCTTATACTGATTCTTACAACTATTATTTGTGAAACCAGGAAAACCATACCGGCCGAAATCAATTTCCATTTATTTTCTTGGTGCTCACGATAATTCTATGAAGACGGGAAATATTTATTGAAAATATATACCACCTCTAAAAATTCTTCAGGCAGGATCTCTTCCACCTTTTCAATAATAAAAAGCGGTATATCCTTGTAACAGGCCTGGGCAATACCCCCCACGATACAGGCTATGGTATCACTATCCCCACCGATAGAAATGGCTTTTCTTACTGCATCTTCGTAACTTTCTGACTCCAGAAAAGCAGTGATTGCCTGGGGAACCGAACCCTGGCAGCTGGAATCAAAACGGTAGCCGGGTCGAATCTGGTCCAGGCTCTGCTGAAGGCTGTACCCAAAGGTATCCTGTATGCAGTTTTTTATATCCTCCCTGGTGCTTCCTTTCCGGGCTAAAAAAACTGCCGCTGCCACCGCCTGGGCCCCCTTTATCCCTTCGGGATGGTTGTGAGTAACCTCTGCACTTCGCCGGGACTCTGTGAGAACTTCCTCCAGGTTCTGGT
The DNA here is from genome assembly GCA_007120745.1 of Bacillota bacterium. Classification (GTDB taxonomy): domain Bacteria; phylum Bacillota; class Dethiobacteria; order SKNC01; family SKNC01; genus Contubernalis. Next base: position 20,522 of record SKNC01000059.1, on the reverse strand, counting down.
AGGCAAATCCCACCGGGCTTACCCGCATGGCCGAACCGTTCCCAAAACTGTTATAGGGCTCATATCCCGGGGACATAAGCCAGTGGATGAACCTTCCCCCGTATCCTGCCCGGGGATAACGCCTGCCGTACTCTTTATACGTCCTGGCATAGTCTTTACCATTTACGATGCAGTCCGCAGTAGCCACAGTTAAAACGGTATCATCGGTAAAGGTACAGTGTGGATTGAATAATTCAAAATCTGTGGATTTGATAGGGGTCCCCTCATAAACAGAGCCAATAATATCTCCGGCGATGGCTCCAATCACAACTCATCTCCCCTTTCAATTTTATGGCATGCCTGCTTCCGCTGTTGGCAAAGGCAACTCATCCAATCTCACCTTTAATACGGTGTTTTTTCTGTCAACATCTCTCATTACCCATAAACTTTTTGCCTGAATGAACAGAAATGCTGCCCGGAGGCAGCATAGATAATAAAACTTATTTTTAAATTACTATATTAAACCCCGCTGCAGCTTCGAAAATTCTTAAATACTTTTTCCCACCAGGAGGTTTTAACTGATGTGGACCCGCTGCCCATGGGGTTTTCCTCAGGTGCTTCCTCCAGGCCGGTTTCACCCCCATGACCGGCAGCCTCCGGACCATGGTTCTCAACAATGTTTTCTTTTTGAGGGTTTTTCACGGCCTCATTATTTTCCGGTGCATTAGATTTATTTTGACTTAATAAACATAAATCCACAGCATACACCTCACTTTGAATTATCAAACAACTGGAGAAAAGTATGGTACAGGCTGCTTAAAGAAGGATTTGAATATCACTCTCCGCACGTAATTCCTGCAGCTTAAGTTCTACCAGCTGGTCATACTTTTGCTGTATTAACTCCTGCTCCAGCTGATCCTTATATTCTTCAAAATCCGGTAAATCTTCAATCTGGGAACTGTAAAGGGAATACATGGTTTCCAATTCTTCTTCAGAAACCTCCAGCTCCTCCGGATCTACTTCATCCAGGTAATTCTCCATATACCGTTGAAATAACAGCTGCTCCTGGATTAGCGACATAAAGCCATCCCTGGTAAGATTAATTTCCGCCAGTTCTGAAAGCAGGTCCTCTTCGTCATCAAACTGAGCAGCTACCTCCTGGTACTCCTCCTCAACCTCCTGGTGGCTCACCTGGATATTCTCTTCCCGGGCCTGCTGAATAATCAGTCTCTGGTTAATCAATTCCTCCAGGGCATAAACTTCCAGCTGACGTAAGATGTCCTGGGAATCAGTTCTTCTGAAATCAACTCCCTGCATTTCGTATAAGGATTTCATATAATCCAGCTGAAAGCTGTAATCTTTTCTATAAACTTCCTCTCCATTGACCAGGGCTACCACATCCTCCGGTGAGCCTTCTGCAATCCCCCGATCGTGAATGGAGTCAAAAATTCCATACACAGCACTTACAACCAGCCCCGCAACCAGAGACAGGGCAAGGACAATATATAAAACCTTTTTCCAGACCGTTTTGGTATTTTTGAACATTCCGGCAATCTCCTTTCTATAAAGTAACCCCTTCTTAATTCGCACATAGCTGTCACTGAAAAGCGGTTTGCAGATACATATAACTTCAAGTTTTTTTCGACATTGCCACCATTATAACATGGATAACAATTCCGGTTCAAGGGAAAAAGGTGTAAAAATTAAGAATCCTCAAGCACTTCAACTTGAGGACCTTATATGAGAAATTAATTTAGCTTTTATTTCTATGAGCTTTTCTCCGGTTCCCCGTAATCTACTCCAAATGTGTCAACTGTAATGGTTTTTATCACCTGGGGCTCCAGAGGTTTATCATGATGGTTTCTTTTCGCTGCGGCAATCTTATCCGCTGCTTCCATCCCTTCTGTTACCCGCCCAAATGCAGCATACTGCCCATCCAGGTGAGGAGTGTCAGCCACAGTGATAAAAAATTGTGAGCCTGCGGAGTCAGGAGCCATGGACCGGGCCATGGAAATCACCCCGCGGCTGTGTTTCAAGTGGTTGGAAAAACCATTCATGGTGAACTCCCCGGGGATTGAATATCCGGGATTGCCCGTGCCTACCCCCTGAGGACAGCCCCCTTGAATCATAAAGCCTGGAATAACCCGGTGAAAGATTAACCCGTCATAGTAACCTTTTTGTGCCAGATGAATAAAGTTCTTCACTGTATTGGGAGCATTCTCCGGATCCAGCTCTACCTTAATTACCTCTCCACTTTCCATTTCTATAGCTGCTGCAGGTTTTGTCATTATATCTTTCCTCCTTTTTGAACGTCTAAAAGAATTTTCCCGGCGTCCTCAACAGCCGCCTGTTCTCTTCATTTTATTTTCTTACAGTTTTATTTATTTAAAACTCATACAAAACAGTATTCTTTTCACAATACTGGGATTCCTGCTTCATTTCCTGCAAATAAAGCCGAAACGGATACATTTGTATCTTTTTCATAAAAACTATGTTTTTATACAAAAAAACTAAATGATAGCTTTTTTCAGCAGGCTGTACTTCCATTTAGCTTATTTACAAAACTTTATATTCATAGCACCGGATTGCTCTTCTTATTTATGGAGAGCTGTCCCAGGAATTATTTGTAACGGGAAATAAAATTTGCTACAATGATGAAGGGAGGGAAATTCATGAAGAATGTAAAACTATTTTATGCACTGATAATCTTCTTATTTATGGTTTCTTTTTCTTTCGGATGCATGGATATTCAAAGATTCTCCTTAACGGAAGATTCCTTCTTTTCCTCGGCAAAGCCCCCGGATATGGAGGAATCTAATGTGCGTTCATATAACGGAGAAGATATTGACCATCATTTATACGGCAGATACTTCGATGATAGCATTGAAGCTTTTTCTTTTCTATGGGAAAATGAAGGCACTCAACAGCCTGAAGGAAATTTGCCGGACTACTTAACTGCTGCCGGGGAAAATTCTGATTTAGATATTACACAGGTGAGCAGCCAGGAACTGATTTCTTTATTCTCATTTTTAAGTCATCCTGTCCAGGGGGCAAAAGTAAGTTCCGTAGACGGACAGCTTCCCAATGCACCCAGAAGATACCGAAACGGAGTACATGAAGGCCTGGATTATTACAGCGGAAGCTCGGGGGTTTCGGTAACCAAAAATACTCCGGTTCTTGCTGCAGGCCCCGGAATGGTTATCCGGGCAGACCATGGTTTTCAAGAAATGACCCGGGAGGAATATGAGGAGGCCGTAAAAATCTCTCACGAAGCTGAAATCACTCCGGATGAACTCCTGGACAAGTTCAGGGGAAAACAGGTATGGATCCGGCATGAACAAGGAATTGTTACCCGTTACGCACATTTAAACAGTATTGAGTCCGGTATTCAAGTTGGAACTGTGGTGGACAAGGGTCAAAAGATAGGAACAACAGGAAATACGGGCACGCGGGATTCCGTGAATAACACTGGACAAGGCATCCACCTGCACTTTGAAGTCTGGCTTAATGGAGCATTTCTAGGAAAAGACAGGCCGGTTTCAGAGGTTCGTGATATTTATAAACAGGTGCTCAAGTAACCCCCGGGAGACAATTTTTCAGAATGCGACAATGGAGAACCGTCCCCGGTTGTCGCGCTTGTCACACTGGACTGCAGTGATATCTTTAAGGATGCCCGGTGTCAGGCAGTCAGCCGGCTGGTGTCATGAAGACAGTGGGTAGACAGCGGGCATTCCTGCGGTATGTCTCCTCAATCATGGGGACAGCAGCCCGTGAATTTATGCTTTGACATAAAAAATGCCTGGTAAAGGCATTTTTTGATTTTTATAATTTCTTTCGTTTTTTTACAGACTGAAAGGCGATAATGTTTCCTTTAATGAAAAATGCATCAGGTGTAATAATCCTCTTTATCATACGAATAATTGGGTAGATCCACCAGAATGGTATCTATACCAATTTTTACTATTTTGCTCCAGGGAATTACATAATCCCGGTCACCGCCAAAAAAGCCCAGCAGCTTCCCGGAGCCAGGAATAATGATAGACCGAATTCTCCCGTGTTCCAGGTCAATATCCAGGTCGCTGATCAGGCCCAACCTTCTCCCGTCCTGTATGTTGATTACCTCTCGGGTTTTTAAATCCGAAGTCTTCAACATGTACAAACCTCCCGGCATTCTTCTATTTATAAATATATGCAGAAAATAAAAAAAATGCACACTTTTCCGTGTGCATTTTCACATCCCCCTCTGTCTATCGATTTATTAATATAGGTTTAATTACGGCTTCCTACATAACTGCTTAATTGTTAAAACGAAGTCTGTGCTGGAAGCCTGATTACAGGAATTTAATAGCGTAAACCCGCTGATGTTCCCTCGTCTACCGACAGATTCCCACTGGAAAGAGTCCTGGATACATTGATGATCCTCTGGTTGCGGGAACCCCGGTAAAGCAGGTTAAGGTCTCTTTTTTCCTGGAGGTAGGGTCCGTCAATTAACAGGTCGGTTGCTCTCAGCAGTCGATAAATGCTCAAATCCCTTCGGCTTTCGTTATAAAGATATTCAAAGGTATAGCCTGTATAGGTTACCAGGGTAAGGCCCCGGGGCTTAAACTCCTGGGCTAATCTGGCAAAGGCCTGCGCCTGCAGGAAGGGTTCTCCTCCGGAGAAAGTTAGCCCGTCTAAGAAGGGATTCCTGCATATTTTTTCAGCCAGTTCTTTCAGGGTTACCAGGGTACCTCCCTCCAGGTCTTGGGTCTCCGGGTTGTGGCATCCGGGACAAGACTGAAGGCAACCCTGGGCGTAAATTACTAGTCGAATTCCCGGACCGTCCACCACACTCTCTTCAGTTACACCCGCAATTCTCAGTTCCATGCTTGTCCTCCTTTTACCAAAGGTGACATCCTCACGGGGTCAATAGACCCCGAGGATTCCCGCTGGTTTTCCTAAAACTGGTTATATATATGGGATCTTCGGTCCCTGAGTTCCGCCTGTTTTGCCGAATTAAACCGGTCCTCCGTAGAAAGGTAGCCGGTAATTCTGCGAATCCGGCGGATTTCCGTTCCCCCGCACTGGGGACAGGCCTCAGGAATCAGTCCCGAATAACAGCAGGCGATACATTCATCTATGGGATAATTGATTCCGCCGTAACCCAGGTTGCTGGCGGCCATATGCCTGATAATTTTTTCAATAGCTGCCGTGTTATCCCGGGGGGGAGAGGCGAGTTCCACATATGATATATGTCCGCCGTTACAATAACTGTGGTACTCGCCTTCAATCTTTATCTTCTCAAAAAGAGAAGTCAGGTAGTTCACCGGAAGGTGATAAGAATTGGTATAGTACTCCTTATCAGTAATTCCGGGAAGCACCCCGAAACGCTTGCGGTCAGCATTGATAAAACGCCCCGACAGTCCCTCAGCAGGAGTAGCATATAAAGCAAAGTTCAGGTCGTATTCTTCGCAGTACTGCTGAGTCCGCTTCCACATATGCTCTACAATACTGAGGCCCAGCTGACGAGCTTCTTCACTGTCCCCATGATGTGAATTTACCAGAGCAAGCAGTGCTTCTGCCAGGCCGATGAAGCCGATAGACAGAGTGCCGTTTTTTATAATCTCTCGAATGGGCTCATTGCATTCCAGGGTTTCAGAACCCATGTAAAGCTTCTGCCCCATCAAAAAAGGCAGGTCTTTCATTTTGAGTTCGCTCAATACTTCAAAACGGTGCAGGAGCTGACGCACGCAGAGCCTTAAGGTTTTGTCCAATCCCTCAAAGAAGGCTTTAGGCTCCTTAGCAGTCAGGGCCAGTCGGGGCAGATTAATGGAGGCTGATGCAATGTTGCCCCTCCCTGCGGAGAGTTCCTCACCGTGCCGGTTAGCTATGGTCCGGGTACGGCATCCCATGTAAGAAACCTCTTCGCCGTATTTTTGGTTAAAGGAAGCGTCCATAAAGCTGAATGTAGGATTGAGCCGGTGAGAAGCCACTTTCAAAGCCAGCTGAAACAGGTCATAATTTGGGTCCTCCGGTTCAAAGTTAACCCCCTCTTTAACCCTGAACACCAGGTTGGGGAATACCGGATTTTCTCCCCGTCCCAACCCCTTATCAAAAGCCTGAAGCAGGGCCCGGGTAATCATCCGTCCTTCATCAGTAGTATCCGTTCCAAAATTTATGCTGCTGAAGGGGACTTGAGCACCAGCCCGAGAATTATGGACAAAAATCCCTTCCGACGTTAAAAAGTTTTCATTATCAGCAACAGAAATATCATACACATATTCTTCATGAGGCTCATCAATCAGCTGCCCTACCTGTAACGGCCAGACCTTCACTGCCCGACATAAAGTTTTTAGCAATGAAGCCATTTTTTCATTCTGCTTAAGAATAATTTTTGCCCACTCCATAACTAAGCCTGGACTCTGGCAGTTGTTGTCAATCCTGCTGCCTGTTTTATCATCTACCGTCTCTGAGAGATAGAAACGCTTTAACATATCTTTATATGGATTAAAAACAGGTAAATACTTACTAAATCTAGGAAGTTCTTCATTATTAAGCTTTTTAAGTAGATGATACCTTTCCGTAGTTTTAATCTGCGGCAGAACATCAACTAATTGATCCATCCAAAATTGTTTTTTTGTCATATTGTTAAATAGTTCTTGTTCCTCTTTTTCCAGTATACGACTTGTCAGATCTTCGATAATCTCCTGAAGATAGTCCGGTTTTAAGCGAAAGTTTTTTGCATTTTTGCAGTGTATACCATAGACATCTTTAATTATAGGACGAAGATATTCGTAATCATAAGGAGTCTGCTCACTTTGAGAATTACATTCTTCAAGCTTTTCTTTTTTATAACTGCTGAGAGAAAGGTCTTTGCTGTAATACCCCCCAACAGCAACTAAATATCGTTTATTTGCCGCAGCAAATTGGCTTTGAGGAACTGCCTGGCGAATGGATACAGGTTTACCTAACTTTATAAGTAAAAGCTGAATTCCATCCCTCAGCACTTTAGAAACAGACGTGGCTGCGATTCGGTTATTCCCTACATAACCATCGCCTGAAAAATATCCGTCTAAAAATGATTTCACTAACATTTCTTCTGCAAAGAATATCTCATCAGGAACCCTTTTATTTGCAGCACCTCGTCCACACTTATCCCCTAAAAAGGCCGCAAACTGCTGACCAACATTGCAGGCAAGATCTCTGGGCTTTCCTTTTGCTATTCTTAAACGAACGGTGAAATCAGAGTTGATTTCATTTAAAAGCTCTATTGCTTCTTCTTCCAGCTCTTTATCAAATAAAGCCAGATAAAGGGTAGAACCATCCACCGAGCCTTCGGCCGTATACATTCCCATTAATTTGGCTAAGGAAGGAGTAAGCTCTAAAGTATCCATGCCATACTTGCTGGAGTGAGGGTAGCTGGTTAAATCAAAAAACATTTCTTCTTTTTTCAGGTTAAGCTCCCGGGGCATCAGGGCTCTTTTTAAATCAGAAGGTACAGCTGTATTAATTTCACCATTATCATTTATTGTCATTACTGAATGATTATCTGTTACCGTCACTTTTTGACCTGATTTAAGCTTTACAGAGTATAATTTATTAGCATTTTTATGTTTTATAGAGGCGGTAATATCTTTAAGTTCTGTTTCTCCTGTGTCATAGTTTAAGCTGAAAGCTTGATACCGTCCCTCTTCAAAGTTTTCATCAAATTCTTCCATGCTCCGTGTAGAAAAGCGTTTTGTCTTTTTATCATAGACCCAGATTCTTTCGCTGCCGCTAAGGGAATGCATGGTATTCAGGTTATATATCAGCCCTTCCATGGCCTGAAAGGTTTCCTCCTCATCGGGCTGATGTTTGAAGCTTCGGACTACCTCTCCCATATCCCGGTCAAAGTGTGGAAAACTCTGTCCACCGTACATGTCATTCTGATTGCTTTGAAGAATAATAGCAGCCAGGGCCGCAGCAGAGTAAACCCGCTGAGGTGGGCGAATCCAACCATTCCCGGTATGAAAACCCTCATGCAGGAGGTTCTTTAAATCAATCTGCAGGCAGTTTAAAGTTTTGGCATAGTAATCCAGGTCATGAATATGTATGGATGCCTCCCGGTGAGCCTCTGCAGAGTCCTCGGGAAGCAGATTGCACAGGTAGTAGTTCTTGCTGGCTGCCATGGCTATCTGCAGCATCTTGGCAGAGGGAGAGTTGCTAATATTGGCATTTTCCCGGCTGGTTTCCACCAGGATTTCCTTCACCGCATCCATTAATTCAGTTTTCCCTTCCCGCATACGGGTCCGGCGGGAACGGTAAAGGATATACGCTTTGGCGGTACGGGCATGTCCATTTTCTATGAGAATTTTTTCCACCGCATCTTGAGTGCCCTCCACGGTGGGAATGATGTCCTGGTTGCTTCTTCTCAGGTACTCGATCACCTGACCCGTAAGTATTTCTGCAATATTTCTGTCTTCACCCCCAACGGCTTTGGCAGCCTTGAAAATAGCTTCGGTAATCTTCTGTCTGTCAAAGGGAACAACCCTGCCGTCTCTTTTCCGAATCTCCTCAAAAATTACCGCCGTACTTTTTTCCGTTTGTTTTTCAGTGGTCAGTTCAAAAATGATAATCACTTCCTTACAGGTTTGTTTTTTATATCAAAAAGATGGTCCAGTTCGTTTTTAAAGGACTGTATGTCCTGAAACTTTCGGTAGACGGAGGCAAACCGCACGTACGCCACTTCATCCAGTGCCAGAAGTCTTTCTAAAACCATTTTCCCCAGCTGATTAGACTGTATTTCCTGTATAAAGCGGTTTCTCAGCTCCCTCTCTATGTCGTCTACCAGTTCTTCGAAAGTCTGCAGTTCAATCTGCCGCTTGACCCCCGCTGTAAGAAGTCCGCGAATAATTTTGTTGCGGTCAAAAACCTCCCGCCTGCCATCTGACTTAATTACCACCAGGGGAACATCATCCATTTTTTCATAGGTGGTAAAGCGCCTGCCGCATTCCGTACATTCTCTCCGGCGTCGTATGGCCGAACCCTCGTCAGTGGACCGGGAATCTACTACTTTACTTTCCAAAAACCCGCAGAACAGGCATTTCACCTTCATCCCCCCTGATTTTTTCAACCCCATATATTGTTGTTATTTATGCCTTTGTATACCATATCTTGTTATATTCGCTTAAAATTGAAAATTTCCTTCTGCAGTTTTAAAGAAAATATGAAAATTTTTCCGTCATTTTTTCTGAGGCTTTAAAATCATAAGGGGAAAGGGGAAATGCCCTTCTTTTAATAGATTTTCTTCTACTAATTTCATTTTTTGTATCAGTATTCCTCTGCATAATCAAAAACAAATTCACTGCTCAACAAATCATGTTTTATATAATAGATGTGATGCTTTTTTTCGCAGGCAGAACAGGCCAGAAAATACACTTTTTTCACCAGTGTGATTTGAGCATTCATTATATACAGCACAGCCCCGCACTTACACCTCTCAAAGTTTTTTATCCATGATTTAACTTTTAACAACGCAAATCACATCCTTACAACATATTTATTTCAAATATGTAAAAAGGATTCGGATTATGTTAGAAAGTGACGGGGTTTCATCGCTGTTAATATGCAGAAATGATGGTAAGTTATTACTTCCTGATAACAGAGTGCGGGAGGAAAATGCAAAAAAAAACGCTGCCCTTAGATGGGCAGCAAATATATAAGTGAAGTTGGCTTAAACAAGGCTTACGGATAAACTTTAATTACAGGTAAATAAGGAGTTAATTCAGAAGGATCATAAATTTCATGGATTTCCTCATCCTCCTGCCAGATGACAATAATTCTGCTCAAGTTATGCTGGTTGAAGGACCAGACAGCCTCGTGGGAGAAGCTGATGCAGTACATGCTGAAAAATAATAACAATATACTCAGTGTAAACGCCAGTATTTTTTCATGTTTAATCATACAGCCATCTCCTTCCTGCAGAATTATTGAATATATTTTTTCAGGTGCCCCAATGCCGCCTTTTCCAGGCGGGATACCTGGGCCTGGGAAATTCCAATTTCATCAGCTACTTCCATCTGGGTTTTTCCTCGATAAAACCTGAGGTCCAAAATCAGCTGTTCTCTCTCATTTAGTTTATTGATCGCCTCTTTGATGGCGATTCCCTCCAACCAGCGGTCGTCTAGACTTTTATCATCCTTAATCTGGTCCATAACAAATATAGGGTCACCTCCATCGTGATAAATGGGCTCAAAGAGAGAAACCGGTTCCTGGATCGCCTCCAGGGCAAAGATAATCTCCTCCCGGCCAATATTTAATTCCTGAGAAATTTCAGTAATGGAGGGTTCTCTGCCCAACCGGTTGGCCATCTCATCCCGTACCTGCAGAACTTTGTAGGCGATGTCCTTAAGGGAGCGGCTTACCCGAACCGGATTGTTATCTCTAAGATATCTTCTAATTTCTCCAATAATCATGGGAACGGCATAGGTTGAAAATTTAACATTCTGACTTAAATCAAAATTATCTATAGCTTTCATCAAACCGATGCAGCCTACCTGGAACAAATCGTCCACGTACTCGCCCCGGTTATTAAATCGTTGAATTACACTTAAAACCAGCCTGAGGTTTCCATTGGCCAGCTTTTTGCGGGCTTCCCGGTCTCCACTCTGAAACTCTTCAAAAAGTTTTTTCATCTCTTTGCTGGTCAGTACTGGAAGTTTTGAGGTATTTACCCCGCAAATCTCTACCTTATTCATCATGAATTTGTTTCCCTCCCAGTTTCTTTTCAGATTATTTTAAAGTATTTCCTTCATGGTTTTTTTTATACTGAAGAAACCAGGAAAAGGTGGGGGAAGATACCTGATTATTCCATTTTTTTAATTTCTTTTTTTAATCTTTTTATAATCCTTTTTTCCAGCCGGGATATATAAGATTGTGAAATTCCCAACATATCTGCTACTTCCTTTTGGGTTTTTTCCTGACCGTTGGCCAACCCAAAGCGCAGTTCCATAATCTTTTTCTCCCGGGGGGAAAGCTTCTCCATAGCCATGTACAAAAGCCTTTTGTCCACTTCAGCTTCAATACTCTTGTAGATTAAATCGTTCTCCGTGCCCAGGACATCGGATAACAGCAGTTCGTTACCGTCCCAATCGATATTCAGGGGCTCATCAAATGATATTTCCGCTTTAACCTTATTATTGCGCCTTAAAAACATTAATATTTCATTCTCAATGCATTTGGACGCATAGGTTGCCAGCTTAATGTTTTTATGGGGATCGAAGGTGTTCACTGCCTTAATTAACCCGATGGTTCCTATGGACACCAGGTCATCAATATTAACCCCTGTGTTTTCAAACTTCCGGGCAATATACACCACCAGCCTCAGGTTCCTCTCGATAAGCACGCTTTTAACTTCTTTTTCCCCTTCTCTGAGTTTTTGAAGCAGAAAACTTTCCTCATCATGGGTCAGCGGTGGAGGAAGAGCCTCGCTGCTTCCCACATAAAAAATTTCCGGCATGGCGCTTAAACCTATCCAGTTTAAAAAGCGCAAAACAAAAAGTCGGGTCAGGAGCCTGTATTTCGGCATCAAAGAAAGCAAGAATATCCCTCCCAGTTTTTTTTACATCATGTTTCCTACTAAATCCGGAGGCAGAAGGGCCTGGTATTGGGCTTGAGGCGAGAAAGGCTGCAGATAGACAGCAATAACTGCTTTTTGAGCCACCTTTATTTCCCTGTCCTGCTCCCAAAGGCTAAGCCCTTGAGGCCTGAATCCGATGAGAAACCCGTTTTTTCTTCCCAGAGAAGTGTAGGGGATAAAACAGAGTCGGGAAGCCAGGGAAGAGGTAGTAAGAGCCTCTGACATCAGATCCGGAAACATATCATCGGTTTCATCAAAATATTCTTTTACATCCTGGGGTAAGATTTCCCGAAGGGCATGGTACTGTACAACCACTACCGGTTCCCGGGAAATGGGTTCTTTAAGCTTGTTACCCGTGTCCAACATTCCCTCAACCTTCACTTCCTTATCCATCAACCGGATCATCAAGTCTACCTGAAACAGGTGCTGCCATTTCTTCTGCTCCAGGTATCCCATTCCCCACCTGCCCAGGAGCACCACCAAAAAAATTGGAAGAACCAGGTTAAGACCGGTGAAAGAGGGAAGAGTAAAAACGCCATCAGATGTCTGTACCGGCATGGCCAGGAAAAACGAGCAGGCTAAAACAGCCCCACCAACCGTAAATGACACCAGATAGAACATTCCCAAAAGAGACAGGAATTCCTGCCACCTTCGAGGGTGAAAAGCCGCAAAGATAATCGCCAGGGATAGAAAAAATTTAGAAACAAGAGTGAATGAATAGTCCTTCACCGGTAAAAATACGGTTAGAACATAGAGAGCTCCCAGCAGAGCACCTAACAACATGCGGTTAGAAGCATATTCCTTGCGCAGAAGACGGGCGGTGAGCCAGAGAATCAGGTAGTTCATAGCCAGGTTAACAACAATTACTTCATCCAAATACATAACGTTCACCTCTGACCCAAACTCTCGACTTACCCTTTATCCTTCTAAATATATGCCAGGGAAATTAAATCTATGAATAATTATAACGGATTGTCCCTATAAAATTTGTCACAGTTTGAAAAGACACTTAATTTTTTACCGACAAAAATGTAAAAGCAGTCTATAAAAGACTGCTTTTACATCAAAATTTTTTAAGATTGTTTCAAATATTTTTCGTATTTTTACTTCATTGCCTTGCGCTTTCGCAAGAATGCAGGAATGTCTATATCATCCTTGGAGAAGGAGCCCTCCTCTATCCCCTCCATCACGGGCTTCCGATCCCGGCGTTCTTCAAATCCGGTAGCTATCACGGTAACCCGGACCTCATCCTCCAGGGATTCGTCAATAACTGCACCAAAGATAATATTGGCCTCCGGGTCTGCCGCTTCCGCCACAATATCTGCGGCCTCATTTACCTCAAACAGGCCTAAATCGGAGCCACCGGTAATGTTCAAAAGAACTCCCCGGGCACCCTCAATGGAGGTCTCCAAAAGCGGACTGGATATGGCTGTCTTTGCGGCTTCCATGGTCCGGTTGTCTCCACTGCCTACACCAATTCCCATAAGAGCAGAACCGGTTTCCAGCATGATGGTCTTTACATCGGCAAAGTCCAGGTTAATTAAGCCCGGAATGGCAATTAAATCCGATATTCCCTGGACTCCCTGTCTCAGCACGTCATCGGCAATACGAAACGCCTCCATTATAGGAGTCCGTTTTTCCACCACCTGTAAAAGGCGGTCATTAGGGATAATAATCAGTGTATCCACCTTGTCCTTGAGGATTTCAATTCCCTCTTCCGCCTGGGTGCGGCGCTTCCTGCCTTCAAAACTAAAAGGCTTGGTCACCACTCCCACGGTCAGCGCTCCCAATTCCTTGGCTACTTCAGCAATAATGGGAGCTGCTCCTGTCCCTGTACCGCCGCCCATTCCGGCAGTCACAAAAACCATATCCGAGCCTGTGAGCATATCATGAATCTGGTCCCGGCTTTCCTCCGCCGCCTGTCGTCCAATTTCCGGGTTGGCTCCAGCCCCCAGCCCTTTGGTTAGCTTTTCCCCAATCTGAAGCTTTACATTGGCCTTGGCCAAATGCAGAGCCTGTGCATCCGTATTTACTGCTATAAAGTCAACCCCTTCCAGGTTGGCCTCAATCATCCTTCTCACAGCATTGCTTCCACCGCCACCAATCCCAATCACTTTTATCTGAGCAAACTGCTCCATATCATTATCAAATTCTATCATAAATTATTACCCCCTTACCCTTTGGGTTAGTCAAAGATTTCATAAAACCAGTTTTTGACCCGCCCGAAAAACCTGGGCAGCGCCAGTTTTGTTTCTTTTTTCCCACCCATAGGAATCAACTGATTCCTATCAACATAGTGAATAATTCCTACACCGGTAGAAAACACAGGACTGCTGACCCCAATGTAATCCGGTTGAGCCAGCTGGACGGGAGATTCAAAAATCTCCTCTGCCATCTCCGTAACTCCTCCCATCAAAGAAGCTCCACCAGTCAATACAACGCCTGCCGGCAGAGATTTCAAATGGCCCATTTTTTCCAGTTCTTCCCTGGCAAGAAGTAATATCTCCTGAACTCTGGGCTCTATAATACCACAAAGAACCTTCTCATTTACCTTGCGGTTTTCTTTCCCCCCTACACTGGTAATTTCTATATCCTCCTGAGACTCTACCATGGAAACCAATGCTTTGCCGTGCTCCACTTTCAGCTTTTCAGCCTGCTCAATGGTGGTGCGAAGCCCTACGGCCAGGTCATTGGTAATGTGGTCGCCTCCCATGGGAAGGACGGAAATATCTTTTAAGGCATTCTGCTGAAACATGGCTACTTCCGTGGTGCCGCCTCCAATATCAATCAAGGCTACCCCCAGTTCTTTTTGGTCCTCAGATAATAAAACTTCGGCATTGGCCATACAATTCAGCACAACACCGTCTACTTCCAGTTCAGCACGATTTACACATCGCATCAAATTCCGGATAGAAGTAACGGCTCCGGTAATAATCATCGCATCCACTTCCAACCTTACCCCTACCATTCCCACCGGATCCCGAATTCCATCGTAACCATCTACAATGAACTGCCGTGGGATAATATCAATAATCTCCCGGTCAGGGGGCATGGCAATCACCCGGGATGCCTGAATAACCCTTTCCACATCCTCTATGGTAATCTCCTTGTCCTCTCCGGCAACAGCCACTATTCCACGGTTGTTAATCAAGGTAATGTGAGTACCCACCATCCCTAAAAAAACAGAATTAACTTCCATGTTTACCATTCGTTCCGCTTCAGAAACCGCTTCGTTTATATTCTGTACCGTTTTATCCAGGTCCACAATGGTTCCTTTACGAAGACCTCCGGAAGGACTGGTGCCTACACCTATGATGTTTAAAGTATGGTCTGGTGTTACCTCTCCTACAATAACTCTAATATTTGAAGTGCCAATATCCATGCTAACTACAATATTTTTTTTTGTCACCTTTGAACCTCCCCCGATACCTACATTACATAAAATCCAATATAAAAGAAGTTCAACATTTATTAAAAATTCCCTTTTTTTACAGCGTATAATTTTTACGAGTTTTTAAGATATTGCCAAACTATCATCTTGGTGGAAAATGAGGAACTCTCAGGTCGATATAAGTAGGTTCCTTTTCCTTTTGTTGAATTTCTGTAAGGACTTCCGGTACCTTCCTGATCTTCTCCCCATAGTCCCCGGTTCCCATCCAGATTTCCATGCCGTCCAGGGTATAGACCACCAGGTTCAGGGGATTGGACACATTAAAGTCAGAAAATATGGAGATCTCCTCCCTGCCCATTCGGGACAGAATTTCCAGTATTTCTCCTAACCCCTGGTTCTGCTCCACCGGAAGGGCTTTCCCAATATAAGGCTGGTTGAAATCCATTCCTGTCAGCAGGGGTTTCCCCTCCTCCATAGTGTGGATAAAGCCAAGAATTGTTCCGTCTTGGGATATTTCAATATATCTATCCTGGTAGGGAGATAATGCCACCGGCACTTTTTCTTCAATGGTTACACTTATAGAGCGAGGCAGTATATACCTGACTTCTGCAGAACTAACCAGGGGCATGTCCTCCAACTGTACCTGTAAAAAACCGGTGTTCACTTCCCAAATATTCATCCCCCGTTTTAATCTCAACGTCCTGATAATCTCCTCTGTTTCGATTCGGTGAAGACCCTCCAGCTCAACTCGCTCCAGTTCGAAAATAGGAGATTGAAAAAGTACCACAAAACCCAACAAAACCAGGAAAGCGAAAAGAATATAGAAATACTGATTTTTTCTTTTTTTTAACCGGATTTCTATCTTATCTTTTTCCGGTTCCCGGTAGTTGTACTTGTTGTAAGGCCTGTCCAAAATCTCACCCCTTTTTAATGAAAACGCCTTTTTTAAAAAGGCGTTTTCATTAAACTTCCGCAGGAATTCCCACCCTTTTTATATTGGCTCCTAAACCTCTCAGGGTTTCTTCAAATTTTTCATACCCGCGATCGATATGATGAATCTCTTCAACGATGGTATGGCCCTCTGCCGCCAGCCCTGCCAGCACTAATGCCGCTCCTGCCCTCAGGTCCGGAGCTTTTACCACAGCACCGTGAAGCTGCTTAACTCCCTGAATTACGGCAGACCTTCCATCCACCATAATGTCGGCGCCCATTTTTTTCAGTTCACCTACATGGCTGAACCGCCCGTCAAATACGTTTTCCGTAATCACGCTGGTACCCCGGGCCAGTGTCAAGAGTGTCATGGTCTGGGCCTGCATATCCGTAGGAAATCCCGGGTAGGGAAGAGTCCTTACGGATTGAACGGCGTTAATCTTTCTTCCCTTGACATGAAGAACATCTCCTTCTTCCCAAATTTCTACACCGGCCTCCCGGAGCTTGGAAGAAACCGCTTCCAGGTGTTCCGGTATCACATTTTCCAGCATCAGTTCTCCCCGGGTAATGGCTGCAGCAATAATCATTGTCCCGGCCAAAATTCGGTCAGGTATCAACGTATAACTTACCTTCCCTAAAGATTTCACACCCTCTATTTTAATGGTATCGGTTCCGGCACCTTTAATTTTTGCTCCCATTTTATTTAAAAAGTTCTGTAAATCAATGATTTCCGGTTCTTTGGCTGCGTTATGTATAGTCGTTGTTCCCCGGGCATATATGGCAGCCATCATTATATTTTCTGTAGCACCTACACTGGGAAAATCCAGATGTACATTGCTTCCCTTTAGAGACCTGGCTTCGGCCTGAACACAGCCATTTTCCTCTTTAATGTTGACCCCCATGGAAATCAAGCCTTTCAGATGAAGGTCAATAGGCCGGGGGCCAATATCGCAGCCGCCGGGATAAGAAACTTTAACTTTACCCAACCTTCCCAGCAGAGGCCCCATAAGAAAAATTGATGACCTCATTTCGCACATCAATGACTCAGGAATTTCAGAGGTGTAAAGAGAACCCGGCTCTAATAGTAATATATCTTTTTCCCTGGATACCTTAACCCCCAGGCACTCCAGAATATTTAGCATCACTTTTACGTCACTTATATCTGGAACATCCTTCAGCTCAACCCTCTCGGAAGTAAGAAGGCTGGCAGCCAAAATTGGCAGTATAGAATTTTTTGCTCCTTTAACCCGTAATCTACCCGACAGGCTGGATCCGCCCGAGATAATAAACTTTTCCAAAGCCAATTCACTCCTCCACTAGCTCTCTTCTCCTACCATATTAATTTCCGGGTTCAGCCATACATTGTATTCTTTATAAACTCTTTCCCGGACCATTGCAATCACTTTTAAATAATCCCTGTATGTGGCGGCACCTAAATTCACAATAAAGTTGGCATGCCTCAAGGAAACCTGGGCATCCCCTACCCGTAAACCCTTGCATCCGGCTCCCTCAATAAGTCTGCCGGCGGGCTTATTGGGCAAATTTTTGAAAACGCTTCCGGCACTGGGCTCCGTTGGATGTTTGGAACGCCTTTGGGATAAAAATCCCTCCATCCGTTCCCGAATCTCCAAAGGATTTCCGGGAACCAGCTCCAGGCTGGCTTCCAGCACGATGCAGTTCTTTTTTAGCAGCCCGGAACAGCGATAGCTAAAATCCAGCTGCTGTGCCTGAAATTCTATAATCTCCCCCTCCCAGGTAATCACCTTAAGAGAACGGACCACATCCGCCATACAGTTTCCATACGCACCGGCATTAATGCCCACTGCACCCCCTAAAGTGCCGGGAATTCCTCCGGCAAATTCCAGGCCGGAAAGGCCCTGTTGGGCAGCTTTCAGCGCCAGTAAGGGCAGGGATGTGCCGGCCCCAACAGTCACTCTGGTTCCATCAAACCGAATCTCTTTAAAATTCTTATCCAGTTTAACTACCACTCCGCGAATTCCCCTGTCACTTACCAGAAGGTTGGTGCCTCCTCCTAAAATAAAAAAAGGGACAAATTCTCTTTGGGAAAACCTCAAAAGAGCTTTAAGCTGGTTAATTTCCCGCGGAACTGCCAGATAATCCGCGGGCCCTCCAATATGAAGAGAAGTATGGTTTTTCATGGGTTCTTGAGTTTTAATTCCTCCAGGCACGATCTCCTGCAGCCCGGCTGTTAACTGTATCAATTTTGCATCCTCCATTAATGGTCTATATAAAACAGTCTTGAAAGTTAATTATATGATATTTTATGCAGTAAACTGTATTATGTGCTTTTGCTGCTTGTCCTTATCTGTCTCCAGGGTAACATGGATTTATAGTTCTGATTACCTCAAGAAAGACACTCCAGAATCTCTTTATAAATCATATGTGCAGAATCCGGATATCCCAATTTCCGGCTTTTATCAGACATGGCTTTCAGCAAATTTTCATCCTGCAGCATTTTGGCTGTGGTATCCATCAAGAGGGTTCCACTGATATCCTTTTCCAGAATCATCTCCGCCGCCCCTTCATCAGACAGTGCCCGGGCATTTAAAACCTGATGATTGTTGGTTACGTTGGGCGAAGGGATTAAAACCGAAGGTATACCCCGGGCAGTAATCTCCGCCAGCATGGTAGCTCCCGCCCGGCTAATCATCAAATCCGCCGCTGCCAGGGCCAGAGGCATCTGATCTATGTAAGAACGAATAAAAACATTTTCATTCTGCATGATTTCTTTAATTTTTTCAGAACTTACTACCTGGTCATAATAAATTTGACCGGTAACATAAACCCACTGCACTCCCGGCAGGGTCACCAGCTCAGGAAGAATCTCCATGATACACTGGTTGATTCGCCATGCACCACGACTTCCCCCCACAATAAATACAGTTTTATAATTAGGGTTTAGCCCTAAGGCCTTAATCCCCTCCCCCCGGCTGATGTCAACCACTTCAGAAGCCCGGGGATTTCCGGTAACCACAGTTTTGGAAAGGTCGGTAAAATGTTTTAAAGAAGCCTCAAAGGAAAGGCACACCTTTTTAACAAAGGGAAAGAGCAGGCGGTTGGTCATCCCCGGTATCACATTTTGTTCATGAATTAAACAAGGAATTCCCAACAGGTAAGCGGAAAAAACCACCGGCCCACACACATAACCACCGGTTCCCATGACAACCTGCGGCTTATAACGCTTTAAAATTCTACGGGCCTCCCAGCTTCCACGGGAGGTGGAATAAAAAGTTTTTATCAAGTCCGGAGAAATTCTTCGGGGAAATCCCCTGGCAGCAATGGTTTCCAGAGGAAAACCTGTCTCCGGAATAATCCGGCTTTCCAATCCTTTTTGAGTTCCTATAAACAATATATCTGCAGCGGGTTCCATTTTTTTTATGTATTTTGCTGCCGCCAGTGCCGGGTAAACATGTCCCCCGGTACCTCCACCGGTCAGTACAATTCTCATTCAGTCCATCCTTCCACAAAACAATTTTCACTACAGCAAAAGATTCCTTGGTTTCCTTCATCCTTGAGCTGCGGGGACGATGAAACCGTTCCCGAGGAACCGCTAGAACCGTCCCCGTGGCACCGTGGCACCGCTACCCGATTTTCGCTGCAGGGTTAAAGGTATGATTCAGCTATTACAGTTTGTGGAAAAAATACAGGGTAGTAAACATAATTATAATAATATTACCACAACAAGAAAGACGTGTCTAAAGGAAAAATATTGCGCTCCTAATACTGGGAGTACTTAGATATATTCAACAGCACTCCTATGGAGGATAGGGTGAAAAACAATGAACTTCCTCCGGCACTGATTAATGGAAGATTGATACCTGTTACCGGAAGGGAACCGGTAACTACTCCTATATTAATTACCACCTGAATGGCAATCATGGAAATAATTCCAGCAGCCAGCAGGCTGCCGAACATGTCTGGAGCCATAAGGGCCAGCTTAAACCCTCTCCAGATCAGCAGGAAAAACAGCAAAATTACGGTAACTCCCCCGATGAACCCCAATTCTTCACCGATCATGGCAAATATAAAGTCACTGTGAGGTTCCGGTAGATAAAAAAACTTCTGCCGGCTCCGTCCCAACCCCACTCCAAACAGCCTGCCGGGGCCCAGAGCATAGAGGGATTGAATAATATGATAGCCCGTGTCCAGCCGGTCCTCCCAGGGATTTAAGAAAGCGAGAAAACGTCGGCGGCGATATTCTTCCGCCAGCGCCAAATATCCCAGGAGAGGCAGGCCTGCGGCTCCCAGCAGGAAAATATGCTTGCCCTGCATCCCTGCTGCAAAGAGAATCACAATCACCGTACCAGCTATCGCCACTGCGGTTCCCAGATCCGGCTGCATAAGAATCAAGAGAAAGGAAGCCCCCATGATGACCAGGGGCGGCAGCACTCCTCCCCAAATATTTTTTACATCAATACTTTTGCCAGATAAAAATGCTGCTGTAAACAGGATCAAGGCTAATTTCGTAAATTCCGAAGGCTGAATGGTAAACCCGCCAATACCTATCCACCGGGAAGCACCACCAAGATTCACCCCTATCCCGTCGACAAAAACCAGAGCCAAAAGCACAAAATTAATGATTAAGGCCAGCCGGGAATATTTCTT
>SKNC01000103.1 GCA_007120745.1 Bacillota bacterium | reverse complement strand
TGATTGTCATAAAGGGAGTACTGCTGGAGGACCGGATTGAAATAGAAGTTATAGACAGTGGGGTGGGCATTGAGAGTGTAGAGAAAGCCCGGGAGCCCCTTTATACCACTCGCCCTGAACTGGAGCGTTCGGGAATGGGCTTTACCATTATGGAAAAGTTTATGGACAAAGTAGAAGTGTCTTCTGATATTAATAAAGGGACAACCGTAAGGATGGTCAAAATCATTCACAAAAAGGATCATTTGAATAACTAGGTGCAGAAATGGAATTTGAAAGAGAAGAGATTTATAACCACATAGTAAGAAAAGCCCAGAAGGGTGAGGTGGCTTCCCGGGAGAAAGTGGTGGAAATAAATCTCCCTTTGATTACCAGCCTGGTAAAGAGATTTCGTCTTTCCAGGGAGGAGTCTGAAGACCTTTTTCAGGTGGGATGTATAGGACTTCTTAAAGCCGTTGACCGGTTTGATTTTGATAAGAAGGTAAGATTCTCTACCTATGCGGTTCCGGTAATTCTGGGTGAAATGAAAATGTATTTGAGAAAAAACAGCATGATTAAGGCCAGCAGAGCCCTGACCGGTTTATCCCAACAAATAAAAGTGAAAAAAGAAGATTACATGAAAGAAACAGGAAGAGAGCCATCCCTCCAGGAATTGGCTGAAGAATTAAAAGTATCTGTGGAGGATATTGTTATGGCCATGGAAATAGGACAGGGGCCGTTATCTTATGATGCTTCCACCGTTGAAGGAATCAATTTAGAGGGAACCTTTCGTTCCTCCCGACATAAAGAAGAAATCATTTTAGATAAAATCACTCTGAAGGAACTTTTGAATACTCTTCCTTACAGGGAACGGCAGGTTATCTTTTTACGTTTTTTTGAAGAAAAGACCCAAAGGGAAGTGGCCGAAAAACTGGGGGTTTCCCAGGAACAGGTTTCCCGACTGGAGAGAAAAATCATTAAAAGCTTGAAAGAAACGATGGAACTTGGGAATGATTAGATTTTACTTCTCCATGGGTACATTCAGGAATATTGAATATTATTTAAAGAAAATTAAATGTGTGAGCCAGATACAAAAAATTATTATGCAGGGTTGAATTATCGAGCAAGATACAAGAAAATGACAAGATTGTCACATGACAACCTTGTCATTTTTGTATTAACGTGTTATATTTGAATTAGAGGTGATGATGTGCCCAAAAAAACCTTTGAGAATTTAAGTGACGAAAAAAAGAAAAGGATTTTTGATGCCGCTGTGCAGGAGTTTTCTAACAGGCGCTTTAGTGAGGCTTCCATCAACCAGATTATCAAAACCGCCGAAATATCCAGGGGTAGTTTTTACCAGTATTTTCATAACAAAGAGGACATATATCTGTACATGATAACGGAAATTAGTAAATCAAAAATGGATGTAATGGGCCGTACCGAAGAACAAAATCCGGAGGCTGACTTTTTTGAGATTTATATAAAAATGTTTCAAGAAGGGCTTCAGTGGTCCAGGAGCAATCCGGATTATTACCGGGTGGGATTACTGATGGAACTGGATGACAGCCGCTTTATTCATAAGCTCCAGGCAATGGCTGCGGAAGGGTTGAAAAGCCTGAGCAATCTGATTGAAAGGGATAAGCGGCGGGGGTTGATTAAACCAGAGGTTGATTCTCAACTGGTAGTTGAAATGCTTTATACCTTGAACATGAATCTGCTGATGAAGGACTTTATGAGCGGTCTGGAAGAGAACATGGAGAAACGGTTTATAAACATGGTGGAGATAATTAGAGGAGGAATTGCCCGTGATAAAAGTTAGAAATCTAAAGTTTAAATACCCAAAAAATAAAGAATATACTATTAACGGCATTGACTTTGAAATTGAAGACGGGGAAGTATTTGGGTTCCTGGGGCCCAGTGCTTCCGGGAAGACCACCACGCAAAAGATTCTGATAAAACTGTTAAAAAATTTTGAGGGAGAAATTGAATATTATGGTAAACCTCTGGCCAGCTATGGTGATGATTTTTACCAGGATATCGGGGTATCTTTTGAGATGCCCATTTCCTTCTCCAAGCTGACGGCCATGGAAAATCTGGAGTTTTTCAAAAGGCTTTATCAAAGGACGGTGGATGTGGAACCGCTCCTAAAGCGCCTGGGTCTTTGGGAGGACAGGGACAAAAAAGCCGGTGAATATTCCAAGGGGATGAAAATACGACTGAACTTTATCAGGGCCCTTATCAACAATCCCAAAATGCTTTTTCTCGACGAGCCTACTAACGGCCTTGACCCGGCCAATGCCCGGATTATGAAGGATATGATTCGGGAGTTCAAAGAACAGGGGGGCACGGTGTTTCTTACCAGCCATATCATGAGCGATGTAGACGAGCTTTGTGACCGGGTGGCATTTATCGCCGACGGCAAATTAAGGGAGATAAATTCTCCCCGAAACCTAAAAATTAAGTACGGCAGACGTATGGTTAAGGTGGAATACAGGGAAGGAGGCAGGTTAATTACCCGGGAGTTTTCCATGGAGGAAATAAAAACCCAGGCTTTTTTTGATTTGTTAAAGGAAAAGGATATCGAGACGATTCACAGCGGTGAAACTACACTGGAAGAAATTTTTATCAAGGTAACGGGGGTGGCGCTTCGTGAGTAGGTTAATTCCCCTGGTCAAAGGTGAGTTTGACCGTTTGAACAAATATAATCTGTTTACGGCCAACTTTGTGGTTCTGCTGTTATGGGTAGGGCTGGCCTGGTTCTTTGAAGGGGAGGAATTGAAGATGTTTCTGCCTGCCGTTTTTCTGCTGGATGCCACCATGATGACCATGCTCATGGTAGCAGCCACGCTGTTTTATGAAAAGCAGGAACATACATTGAACTCCATCATGGTTTCTCCTGTGTCGGAAGATGAATACCTGCTGTCCAAGATTATAGTCAATATTATTAATTCCCTGATCAGTGTGTTTTTTATATCCGCCGCCGTCTATTTTATAAAAGATGTGACCTATGATTACTTGAAGTTGGTACCTGCTGTCATTGTGGTAACAGTAGTGCACACCCTGTTTGGCATCAGGCTTTCTTATTACGCGAAAAATTTTACTTCTATGCTGGTGAATTTTATTGTTTATGTATTTCTGTTTTTGTTTCCCAGTCTATTTGCCCTGCTGGACATCATTGGGCCTGAAATGGCTAGATTTCTTATCATTCTGCCGCCCGAAGCCTCTCGAATTCTAATCACTACCATTGTTCAGGAGGTGGAGCCATGGAAACTTTTGTTTGGCTATGGCTACCTTCTCTCTTTGTCTTTCATTTTCTACCGGTTTATTGTTAAACCAAAATTCAATGACTTCCTCATGCGGGAAACGGGGGTATGAAGATGCTTTTGACCATGAGTAAATTTGAACTGAAGAATCTTCTCCGGGATAGAATGACCGGAGTTATGGTGGTTTACCCACTGGTGCTGGGTGGCCTGGGCAAGTATCTGATAGATAATCAGATACTTGAAGGCCAGGTTATGGGAATTGTTGCCATGATGATTGCACTGCTTACGGGCTTTACCTATGGCGCCATGGCAGGTTTTTCCCTGCTGGACGACCGGGATGATCAGGTTTTAATTTCTATCCAGATATCACCGGTTCCCCTGGCTTTCTATATCTGGTTTAAAATCTTTTTTGTTTTTCTTTTGGCAGTAGTGTCCGGCTATTTCTTAATATGGATCACCGGTGCTATAAATTTGTCTGCAGGAGAAATTTTTCTGGTTTCAATGCTGTCAGCTCTCCAGGTACCCATTGTTGCGTTTCTGGTCAATGCTTTTGCCAAAAACAAAATTGAAGGTTTTATCACCATGAAGGCAACGGGATTTCTGCTGATGCTGCCCATCGGGAGCTTTTTCTTTCTGGATGCCAAAGAATGGTTTTTTGCCCTGGCGCCCGGCCATTGGGCAGGTAAAGCAGTGCAGTATTCCCTACTGCAGCCTATGATTGATGCCGGTATGGTGGAAATGAATCTTACCTTTTATCAGTATATTGGTGCAGGTTTGTTATACAATTTACTGCTTATAGCGGTTATTTATAGATTTTTTAGCAAGAAAAACGAAATATAAAGGAGGTGTGTA
>SKNC01000060.1 GCA_007120745.1 Bacillota bacterium | reverse complement strand
ATGATTACCCCATCAAGGTTACGGTTCGGGAGGCTTCCCAGGACATTATTCCTGCCCTGTCCCAGGCTTTTGTTATCACTAATGGAACCATTGAACTGCTGGGCTGGGTAATCACCGATTGAACTACTCCCAATGATAATAAAGGACTTGCCAACGCTGCAAAAATAATGTATCATTTGTAAAAGGAAAGCAGCAATTAGAAGGTGACATTGGTGAGTGGTATGGTTAGAGGTATTAGAGGAGCAACGTACGTTGAAAAAAATGAAGCGAAATTAATTATTGAAGGAACAAAACAATTATTATTAGAAATGGTAGATAAGAATTCTATACAAAAAGAAGATATCTGCAGTATCTTATTTACAAGTACTCCGGACCTGAATGCTTCTTTTCCGGCAATGGCCGCCAGAGAACTGGGATGGAAATATGTCCCCATGCTCTGTTCTGTTGAGATTGATGTTCCCGACTCTTTACACAATTGTGTCAGGGTTCTAATGCATGTCAACACTTCCCTGCCGCAGGATCAAGTGAAGCATGTGTATCTAAAAGAA
Source organism: Bacillota bacterium (assembly GCA_007120745.1). Classification (GTDB taxonomy): domain Bacteria; phylum Bacillota; class Dethiobacteria; order SKNC01; family SKNC01; genus Contubernalis. The sequence continues at coordinate 3,553 of SKNC01000060.1, read as the reverse complement.
GCCAAAAAATTACGGGATGATTTGTAGTTTTATGGACAACACTCAGGGTGTTGTTTTTTGCGTTTTTTTCAATAATTAGAGGAAATAACCTTTTTTTAGAGAATTTATTTAAGGTTGGTTATTTACTTGTTCATGAAGAGTTTGGAGGTGTATTGATGTCTGGTTTTAATATTGCAATTGACGGCCCGGCGGGAGCGGGAAAAAGTACCGCTGCCAGGGAGATCGCTTCCAGACTGGCATTAAAATATATAGATACAGGGGCCATGTACAGGGCATTAACCTGGAAGGGAATTATAAAGGGAATAGATTTCCACCAGCCCCAAGAAATAGAATCCCTTACTTTGGATACAAAGATTACTATTGAAAAGGGCCCGGGGGGCAGCAATCTTTTATATTTGGACAATGTTGATGTTACCGCTGAAATCAGGGACCCGGCAGTGAATCGAAATGTATCCCTGGTGGCTAAAAATCCAAAAGTAAGAGAAACCATGGTCTCCCAGCAGCAGGTCATTGCTTCAAATGGTGGTGTAGTTATGGATGGAAGGGACATCGGGACAAATGTGCTGCCTGGGGCAGAATTTAAATTTTTCATTACCGCTTCTCTAGAGGAAAGAGCCCGCAGGCGTTATCTGGAATTAAAAGAGCACGGCCATGACACAACACTGGAAGAAGTAAAAAAAGACATAAATATAAGAGATAAAATCGATTCAGAAAGAGAATTAGCTCCCCTGGTGGCAGCGGAAGATGCTGTTTTAGTCGACACAACAAATCTCAGCGCCGAAGAAGTGGTTGGAAAAATGGTCAAGCATATAAAAGAGCACATCCAGGCTGGCTCAATTTAATTTCCGAGGTAGAAATATGTTTTATATTATTGTTAGATGGGCCTTCCGCATCATATTTAAAACAGTTTTCCCAATTCAGCTTACCGGTGTAGAAAACATTCCTGACAAAGGTCCGGTAATTATCTGCTCCAATCATATCAGCTGGTGGGACCCGCCTTTAATGGCTGCAATTATTCCCAGGCCCAGCACATTCATGGCCAAAGAGGAACTTTTTGAAAACTTTATTTTTAGTAAAATTATTTATGGTCTGGGAGCATTCCCTGTAAGAAGGGGAGTAGCTGACCGAAAGGCTGTTAAGACAGCATTGAATATCCTCAACCAGGGAAAGGTTCTTACAATGTTTCCGGAGGGGACCCGCAGTAAAACCGGTAAACTCAGAAAACCTCTTCCCGGGGTGGGATTTATTGCCTTGAAGAGCAAGGCTCCGGTGATTCCAATAGCTATAAAAGCCCCTTACCGATTTTTCAGAAAAACAAAAGTAAAAATTGGTCGTCCTCTTTATGCAGAGGATGTTAAAATCGAAGAAAATGGAAAAACTACAGAACAGGTAAGCAGTACCATTATGGGAGCTATAGCGGATATGCTGTAAAGAGTATAGTATTTATAAATATTAAAGATATACCAGGAGAGATGGCACTTGAAAATTAGATTTGCGGAACATGCAGGTTTTTGTTCCGGAGTAAAAAGAGCCCTGGAAGACACTCTAAAAGCTGCAGATGGCGCAGACCGTGTTTTTACCCTGGGCCCCCTGGTTCATAACCGGCAGGTAGTGGATGAACTTCGTCGGCAGGGGATAGAATATGTTGATGAACTGGGGGAAATCCAGGAGAGCACAGTTATAATTAGAAGCCATGGGGTTCCTCCCGACATTATAGAGGAAGCGAAGAAGAAAAATTTAATAATTATAGATGCCACCTGTCCTTTTGTGAAACGGGTGCAGAGTATTGTTTCCCGGCTGGCAGAAGAGGGGTTTAGAATTATTATTGTGGGAGACCCTGAGCATCCGGAGGTTAAAGGGCTGGAAGGCTGGTCCCGGGGACATGCAGTGGTGGTTGATGATATAAATCAGGTTGAGCAGATGTGTCAGGCAGAAAAGATTGCGGTGGTTTCTCAAACTACCCTGGTAGAAGAATATTTTGAACAGGTAGTAGAAGAGATAAAAAAAATTAATCCAGGGGCACAAATCCATAAAACTATATGCAGAGCAACGGATGTAAGACAAAAAGCTGCTGCAGAACTGGCGAAAAATGTTGACCTTATGATTGTTATAGGCGGGCACAACAGTTCCAACACCAGAAAGCTGGCCGCCGTATGTAAAACGACCGGTACACCAACCTATCATATTGAGAAAGCAGAGGATTTACAGAAGGAATGGTTGGAAAATATAAATGTTACAGGTGTGACTGCCGGTGCTTCCACACCTATCTGGAGTCTAAAGGAGGTATATTGTAAAATGTCAGAGTTTATGAATGACAGCAGTGAGGAAAAAGAAGTACTTGAGGGAGAAATCTTAAAGAAAGATAAAATAGAAGGAGAGGCAGAGGAAGAAGTGAGTGAAGAAAAACAAGAAATGACCAGTTCCCAGGAAGAGGGAGAAATTAAGGAAGAGGAAGAAACGGAAGAAGTTCCTGAAACACAGCAGGAAGAGGAAGAAGCAGAGGAAGTTTCTGACGCTAAGCAGGAAGAGGAAGAAACGGAAGAAGTTCCTGACGCTAAGCAGGAAGAGGAAGAAACAGAAGAAGTTGAGGAGACTCCGGCGGCAGCGCAGGATTCTAAGCAGACAGAAACAGAAGAAACGGAGAAGTCAGAGGAGATGCTCACCTCTGATGAATATTCCAGCAGTATTCCTCAAAAAGGCAGCGTTATAAAAGGGAAAATCATTCAAGTTACGGAAAGTGAATTGTATATTGATTTGAACTTTAAAAGTGATGGCGTAGTCCCCAGAACCGAGGTAAATCTTAAAGAGGGAGAATCTTTAACAGACCAGTTTCAAGTGGGAGATGAACTGAATCTTTACGTGTTAAAAGTGCCTGCTGCCGATGAAGACCGGGTCATTCTATCGAAAAAGAGGTTTGACCGGGAAAATCTTTGGAAAGAACTGGAGAGGGCCTTTGAAGAAGGCGAGCAGATGACGGGCACGGTGTCTGAAGTGGTAAAGGGAGGATTGATCCTGGATTTGGGCATCCGGGCATTTTTGCCTGCTTCCCTGGTGGACCTTAAATATGTTCCGGACCTTCAGCAGTTTGTAGGGGAAGAAATGAAAGTAAATGTGATTGAGCTTAACCGTTCAAAAAATAAAGTCGTGGTTTCCCGTAAAAAAGTCCTGGAGGAAGAACAGGAAGAAGTTAAAAAAGAAACCCTGGCCAACATTAATTCAGGGGACACTATTGAAGGGGAAGTAAGAAGATTAACGGATTTTGGAGCTTTCGTGGATATTGGCGGGATTGACGGCCTGGTGCATATATCGGAGATTTCCTGGCAGAGGATTGACCACCCCTCAGCAGAGCTAGAAGTGGGAGAAAAAGTGGATGTAAAAATATTATCGGTCAAACCCGAGGAGGAAAGAATTTCTCTAAGCATCAAGCAGGCCAAACCGGATCCCTGGACCCTGGTAAGCCAAAAGTTTAACAAGGGAGAACTGGTTACCGGACCCATCAAATGTGTGGTAGATTTTGGGGTTTTCGTTGAGATTATGCCCGGTGTTGAGGGAT
>SKNC01000109.1 GCA_007120745.1 Bacillota bacterium | reverse complement strand
AACAAATAAAATTCCCTGGAGTGCCATGGTAGCAAAAGTCAAAACGAAATTAGCTCCCGGTCCTGAAGCAGCTACTTTCAGCATACCCTTTTTTTTATCTCCCCGGAAATTATAAGGATTAACATTTACCGGTTTAGCCCTACCAAACCCCACAAAAAATAACATCAGAGTTCCTATAGGATCTAAATGTACCAGTGGATTTAAAGTAAGTCTTCCCTGGTATCGAGGAGTGGGATCCCCCAATTTGTCAGCCATCCTGCCGTGACAGTACTCGTGAAAAGTGATGGCAATCAAAAGAGCCGGAATTCTAACCAGCATATCCCCCAGTTCCAATCGAAACATTATTTTTCTCCTTTCTCCCGGGCCATATAGTGAATGACCATTTTCACTTCATCCTCTCTGCTCTTTACCCGGCCGTCCAGTTTGGCCATCTTCAATTCCTCCAGCACCTCCTTAAATAAAGGTCCTGGAGTATAACCCAGCTCTTTTATATCTTCTCCTGATAAAACAGGTTGAACATTCCTCAATTTTTCCAGGTATTCCTTAATATATCCCCAGGTTCTCAAATTATCAGAACAGGCACTGATAAAAATCATGCTTTCCAGGGAAAGGGGTTCCAGCAGTTGGAACACCCGGCTGGGCTTTATTTCCCGGGAGGATAATATTTTTATCAGCTCTGGTGCTCTTTCCAGAGTCCGGTAAACAGTATTTCTTACTTCTTTTCGAAGCTTCATCTGGTACAGGATGGAGGTCATATCTTTAATATCAGTATAATAATATAATGCACAAAAGTACGGGATTGACCGGTTAATATTTGTTAGTTTTAATTCATGAATAAAGTAATTCACTACTTTATCTACTTCTTTTAACAGAGTAATATGCCTTTCCTGCAGGTGAAGTTTTGGAAATAGATAAGGAATTAGCTTAAAATCCTCAAGCCTGTTCAAAACTTTAATGGGTTCTTTCTCATTAAAAATAAGGTTTATTTCCTCGGATAACCGATCTCGGCTTACTTTATTTATCACCCTGGTTTTCACTGCATTCTCCAGAAATGCCAGGGTATCCTCTTCTATTTTAAAATCTAATCTCTGCTCAAAACGCACCGCCCTTAAAATGCGCAAAGGGTCTTCTACAAAACTCAAGTTGTATAAAACCCGAATGATATTTTTCTCCAGGTCCTCCACCCCACCAAAAAAATCCAGCAGCAGTCCGAAGTTTTCAATGTTCAGCTGAAAAGCCAGAGTATTTATGGTAAAGTCTCTGCGGTACAGGTCCTGTTTTATATTGCTTAGCTCCACCTGGGGAACTGCTCCCGGCTGAATATAAAATTCGGTTCTGGCCGTAGCAAAATCCAGCCTTAATCCATCCCGTAGTATTATTTTTGCGGTACCAAACTGTTCATAAACCGTTATACGGCCATCCAAAAATTTATTAATCTCCCGGGCAAATTCTATGGCATAGGGTTCCACCACCAGGTCGATATCGAAATTGTCTATGCCCAACAATAAATCCCGAACAAACCCACCCACGGCATATAATTTATATCCCTGGCTGTCCGCTTTTTGTCCTAATAAAAAAAGAAGTCCCTGGATTTTTTTAGGCAGTCTGGTGTTAATCAATTGGTTTAAATCTGTTGTATTGTTCAATGGTTTCCCCCGTCCTCCTCCCAAAGGAACCTTTACGCTCTCTTTATTATGACGGGTTTTTAATACATCGGTTCTTGTAACAATTCCTAACATTTTTCCCCGCTGGTCTACTACGGGAAGCCGTCCGATATCTTTTTCCACCATGATTTCTTCTATTTCATTGAAGGGTGTCTCCATTCTTATGGTCTCAACACTGCGGGACATAAACCCCTTCACCGGAGCATGGCTCAAACCGTGATGTTTTGCCTTTTCCAAATCCCGTCTGGAGATAACCCCCTCCAGAATACCCTTCTGTACCACCGGGAGACCACTGTGACCATATTTCATCAGCATCCACCAGGCATCCTCCACAGTATCTTTAGGAGATACGCTTCTTACAGGAAAAGACATGATATCTCTGGCGGTAATAGAGGGCCGTATCAGCCGATTAATATTTTTTAAAAAGTTACCTTTGAAAACCTTCAAGTCCACATCTTTCAGCACGGCAGAGGCTGCGTTTTCATGCCCCTTGCCCCCGTAATCTTTGAGAAGTTCTTTTAAATTAATGCGGTCAGTATTGCTTCTGCCCACCAGGTGGACTTTATCCCCCATCTTCACGGCGGCCACCATCAAATCAGCATCCTCTATGTCCATCAGCCTGGATACAACCACAGACAGGCCCCGGATATCATCTTCTGTTTTCCCCGTGGACAGGGCTGCCCGAATTCCCTTGAGCTCATAAACCTCGGTATTGTTTAAGAGCATTTCCAGCAGGTATTTCTGCTTCTCCGAAAAAGATTTGCCGATAAAATCCCGTATAACATTGAAATCCAGGCCTCTTTCCGCCAGGTATTTCAACACATTTATTTCCCTGATACTGGTCCCTGAAAATGTAAAACAGCCGGTATCCTCATACAACCCCAGGGCAAACAAAGTGGCTTCAAAGGGATTAATGTCAACATTGCCTCGAATCATGATTTCCATCATTATAGTAACCGTAGAGCCGGTACTGTCAATAAACTTTTCTGAAGCCTTGATCGCATCTTCCGAAGGTACCGAATGATGATCATAGACAACGATTCGGGGAATTTTCTCTACATAGGGAGCCAGCACTCCTAATCTGGATATCTGCTGTGTATCCACCACAATCAGCTCATCAATTTCATCCGGGTTAATCATGGATATCTTTTTCACATCAAAGACATCTTTATAAAGGGAAGTAAATTCCTTTACATTGTCGTTTACTCTGCCGGGGAAAACCAGGGTCGCCCCAGGATAAAGTTTGCCCGCCGCTACCATACTGGCAAAGGCATCAAAGTCAGTGTTGGTGTGGGTAGTAATAACCCGCAATTCCAGCGCCTCTCTCCTTGTCTTTTTCACACCCATCATTATACCATAATTTTGCACATTCAACTACTCCTACTTAACCTCTTCGAGGTTTGAAGGGGGAAATTCCGGCTACCTAAACGAAACCAGGCATCCCACAACAAGGGCTTGTAGGCAAATATGGTAACGTAAACATCGTAAGACAGGGGGACGGTTCTAATGTCTTCTTCATAGTCCAAAAAAAGGAGACAAGAGTACCGTCCCCTTGTCTCTTGTCTTTTGTCTTCCCTGTCTCTATTTAAAACGGAATTAAATTGAGAAATCCCTGTCCATTTTTCGATGCTTGAAGGTTCGGGAGCGGTTGGAATATTCCTCAACCACGTGGCCGTTCCCTTTCACTTTGTATTTATAGATAACCAGGCCGTCCAGACCCATGGGGCCCCGGGAGTGAATTTTGCTGGTGCTGATTCCCACTTCGGCACCGAACCCGTAGCGGAAACCGTCGCTGAATCGGGTAGAGCAGTTCCAGAAGACATTCCCAGAGTCTACATAATCCATAAACCGGGCGGCTTTGCCGCTGTCCCTGGTTATAATGCTGTCGGTATGTCCGGAACCATAGGTGTTGATATGGTCAATGGCCTCATCAATCCCTGAAACAACCTTTATGGATAACTTATAATCCAGGTATTCCGTGCTCCAGTCCTCTTCCCAAGCAGGATCCACGGAAATCAGGGCTTGAGTCTTGGGGCAGCCCACCAGCTCCACATTTTTGCTGTCCAGCGACTTTTTTATTTCCGGAAGAAATGCCGGTGCCGCCTTCTCATGCACCAAAAGAGTCTCCATGGCATTACATACCGCTACATATTGGGTTTTTGAGTCTGTAACCACGTTAACCGCCATATCCAGGTCCGCTTCCTCATCCACGTAACAGTGGCATATCCCGTCGGCATGACCCATCACCGGTATTCTTGAATTGTCCATGATATATCGCACAAAATCGTTGGAACCCCGGGGAATAATGAGGTCAATGTACCCGTCCATTTTCAGCATATCGTTGACATCGGAACGGGTCTCCAGCAGTGCTGCCCAGCCGGAAGGAATACCGGCCTTTTCCGAAGCATCGGTAATTATCTCGGTCAGTATGCGGTTGGTCTCCCTGGACTCTGATCCGCCCTTCAGGAGAACCCCGTTCCCGCTTT
>SKNC01000043.1 GCA_007120745.1 Bacillota bacterium | reverse complement strand
AAACTCTTCTGCTTTAAAAGTATTCTACAGCAGTCCCGGCGGCAGGTTTAAATTACCGGTTATTTTCTGCATCTCCGTTGATACCATTTCTTCCGCTTTTCTCAGAGCTTCATTCACTGCGCTGAGAATTAAATCCTGCAGCATGTCTACATCTTCGGGGTCCACCGCCTCAGGGGAAATGGTTATTTCTTTAATTTCCTTTTTTCCACTGGCCACTACCTTCACGGCACCCCCCCCTGAGGTAACCTCCACCATTCTTTGCTCCAGCTCTTCCTGCAGTTTTGCCATGTCAGCCTGCATTTTTTGAACCTGTTTCATCATTTTTCCCATATTACCACCTTTAAACATCAAAAATACCTCCTCTTTTATTTTTATCGGTGTCTATTATTTTTCCTCCGAACATCTCCGCGGCTCTTTCCACCTGGTATTCTCCATCGTTTTCCTGGTCTTGGATTTTTTCATCCAAATATTTTTCCCGCCCCTCCAGGCCCTGGCCCTGATCCATTCCTGCAGCATCCTCAGGAAAAAAATCATCCTCACCCTCTTCTTTGTCCTCCTCATCCGTATCTCTTAAAACAAAACGAAATTTAATTTCTTGCCCGGTAAGGCGTTGAAAGGACTCCGTCATAGTAGCACAGTTCTCTTTAGAGTTCAGCTTTTCCTGACAAATAAAATTTTCTACGGCTACCGTGATGATACCGTTTTCACAGGACACCGGCCTCCCCCGGTTCAGCATAGAATGTACTTTTACGTCTTTATGAAGAAGCAGTCCTAAAAATTTCTTCCAGATCTTCTTCATCTCTTCTGAGGAAAAATCCTTTGTCTCAGAATGGGACTGCTTCCTATTTTCCTCTAAAGAGGAAGCTTTGTCAGCAAGAGGCTGAGTATCTAACCCAAAGAATTTTGAAGGCTCTTTCTCTGCTTTCACAGGTTCTTCTTTTTCTACTGCAAGGCTTGTTTCTGCAGCAGAGTCTGCTGATACCTCTATTCTCTCCCCAAGGTAAGCGGCTTCTTCCGGAAGACGTACATCAGCGGGACCATCTGACGTTATCTCCCTACCTTTTTTTTCTTCAGAAGAACTTTTATACCCTTCTAAAATCATTTTTTCCAGGTACTCCAGCTTTTGCTGAAGATTTTTCAGATTCAAATGATAATCTACCTGACATATTTTAAATACGGCCACTTCCAGCACAAACCTGGGCTGAGAACTGCCCCTGAGGTCAGTAATGGATTCTCCCAGAAATTCAATCACCGACATCAACCCTTCATGGCTGAAGCGCCGGGACTGCTCTCTCATGATTTCCAGGGACGACCAGGGAATCTCCAACTGCAGGGGGCCTTCCCCCTGCATCTTTAAGAGAACCAGGCTTCTAAAATAACTGGACATATCCCTGAGGAATTTGCCAATATCATGCCCTGAGTCCACCACTTCTTCTATTATTTTTAGTCCTTTTATCAGGTTATTGGCCAGAACGGCCTCTCCAAAGGTTAAAAATATTTCTTCTTCCACAACCCCTAGAATTTTTTTTGCAGAATCCAGGGTTATGGAATCACCACTGTACGAAATGACCTGCTCCAGAAGTCCCAAAGCATCCCGCATCCCCCCCTCGGAGTTTCGGGCGATGAGATGTAAAACATCCTCTTCTACTTCAGACTTCTCTCCAGAAGCCACCCGGGACAATCCCTGAATCAGTACCGGTATGGGGATACGGCGAAAATCAAAGCGCTGGCATCGGGATAATATGGTCTGGGGAAGTTTATGGGGTTCGGTGGTAGCCAGAATAAAAACCACATTCTCCGGAGGCTCCTCCAAAGTCTTCAAAAGAGCATTAAAGGCTTCAGGAGTCAGCATGTGGACCTCATCAATGATATATACTTTAAAACGGGCCTGGGCAGACCCGTATCTTACTTTATCCCTCAATTCCCTGATTTCATCAATTCCCCGGTTTGAGGCCGCATCAATTTCCAGGACATCCATTACCCTTCCTCTATTAATTCCAACGCATAAAGAACACTGGTTACAGGGAACCGGAGCGGGTCCCTTCTCACAGTTCAGGGCCTTCGCCAGGATTTTTGCAGCACTGGTTTTCCCTGTTCCCCGGGGGCCACAAAAAAGGTACGCATGGGAAACACGGCCGTTTTTTACGGCATTTTTTAGAGTCCGTGTAATATGCTCCTGGCCAATCATATCTTCAAAAACTTTTGGACGCCATTTGCGGTACAGCGCTAAATATTCCATAATTCATCCTTTTTGCTTTTTGTAAGCTGTTAAACCCATTTTATCACAGAAATAAAGATAATCAAGAATCCCTCTTTAACACAAGTTTTTTTCAAAAGAAGGATTCTGCTTCCCGTATGTTAAAATAAAAGATGGAGGTGAACATATACATGGAAGAAAAAAACCAAATTGTCATACAGAGGGTCTTTAAAGCTCAGGAGTCCAAATATTTAGTGTTTTTTTTCAGCATGTTTGTCATTACCTTTTCATACCTGGTTTATTATATTACCGGTCTATTAATTCCGGGTTTTTTATCCCTGGTAATACTGTTTTATATTCTATCTGCTCCACAAACCCGGCTTAGCTATTTTATTGTAGGGGACAAGTTAGTTTTGACCAGTCTCCTGGGCAATAAAGAACTTGATATCCGTTCCATTGAAGAAATGAGAATCATCGACCTTCCCATAATTATTTTTCCCTTTTTGACCAATGGAGTAGGTTATCATGTGGGAAAACCAAAGCTTAAAGATGTGGGCCGGGTCATGATGATAGCCAGCACATTCCCAGGAAAGGCGCTGCTGATAGTTACAGAGGAAGAAAATATAGTAATTACCCCGGCAGAACCCCAGGCGGTCAAAGATATTTTAGAACAGAAAAAACCGCAAACACAACAGGAAATTGCATTTGAGGGAGAATCTGAGCCCGGCAAAAGAATAAGTTTTTAACTGCCCTGTTTTTTCAAAAAATTCCTCTGAATGAGACAGTATTGCAACAAAAGGGAGAAGCCAAAGCTTCTCCCTTCTTCACTTTATAATAAATTATTATGGCCGTGCACCTGCCGTTGTTTTATTTCCCCAGGCGTTACCCCGATAGTTAGCTCGGATCAGGCAGCCCTGCGGCACCCGCAAGGATTCACTTACCGCTGCTTCCTTCCGGACCTGACGGGGTTCATGAGCTTGCGTCGCACAGGACCCAATCCTCATCACCACTTGTCAGGGGCAGACCCCAAAGAATATAAACCTCGGGCAGGAGTTCAACCCTGCTATAGCGGTTTGCAGGTTCAGGGCACCGCTACCTCCCCGTCTAGCACGACCAATATTTAAATCTTTGACATAAAAAAGCTTGCTGGTTAACTGAATAAGTGCAAGCTTTCCATTTTAAAAAATGGCGGAGAGAGAGGGATTCGAACCCTCGAGACGAGGTTTAATCCCGTCTACTCGCTTTCCAGGCGAGCGCCTTCGTCCAACTCAGCCATCTCTCCGGACTATTATAAACACTATTTCATAGGATTTCAAAAAGACTTTGAATTATTCACATAACAATACTTTTATAATGTTTCCATACTTAATCCAGCAAAGAGATTATAACATACATTTGTTTTGGTCGTCAAATATGATGGGCTTATGTCTCAAAAAATACTTCTCGTTTTTTTAATGATTATAAAAGCATCAGCCGCCCTCGGAAATTCACAGAGGCTCTCTTTGAACTACTGTTTAAATTATCATTAAATAAAACCAGAAAGCTCCTTTTTTAAGGAGCTTTCTGGCTGCAGCTTTACAACCGGTGGGGCGGCTGATTTTGCTGCAAAAAACTTGAGGAGGTTTATTGGTGAAAATTTATGAAATCATAATATGGAGTTTTTCCAAACTACATTCAAGCTTCCTCCTGCATGTCTCACCCTGATAGACTGATCATTATACGTTTCAACTACATGGGAGGCATGTGGAAAATTTCCAAAATATTTAAAGGTTAAGTCCACTGGAACCCAGCCCAAACCCTCTACTCTGAACTCTGCCCAGCTGTGACGGCAGCCCGTAAGAGAACCTGAAGTCATGTTACCCCTCTGGGGCCTGGCAAAACCGGTAACTACCCTGGCCTCTACCCCCAGGCTTCTGCAGTGGTTGACAAACCCCACCGCCAGAGTATGGCAGTTGCCGCTACCCGCATACCTGTTATAAGCTTCCCTGGCCTTTT
>SKNC01000010.1 GCA_007120745.1 Bacillota bacterium | reverse complement strand
GACCTAATGGAAGATTGGCGTTTCGGACAATAAGAGGACGATGACAAAATTTCTTAGGGTTAAAATTATCGCTGCCAAACAGGGCTTCTCTTAAAAAAATATGGGAATCTATAACAAAGCGCGGTTCTCCTGTTTCGTCCGTAATAACCACCCACTTTTTGCAGGATGAAGCAATCTTTTGTATGAAGGGATCCTCTGAGTTTCGCTCAAATGTTGGGAAAAGGGGGTATACATGTTTCATAGGAAGGCTTATGATACTGCGGGGGTCCAGCAGTTCTCCTTCTTGCTTGACGGGCAAATCATCCAGTGCTAAAAAATTGATGGCGCCTGTGGCCTCCAAACGACCAATCTCGGTAGTAGCCATGCGGGCATGCTGACGAAGGACGTCCTTCAGCTCATCCTCTTGAAACCAGGGGACTACCTCATGTCCCACCAGGATATCCAAGAGCCTGCCCACCGGCCTGGCTACAGGCCAAAGGATTATCTGATACAACCACAGCAGTGGTGAAAGCCGTGCTGCCACGATTAGTGCATATCGGGTAAATACGGCCTGTGGAATAATTTCCCCAACAAAGGTAATAACCACGGTGGAAAACAGGAAAGCTGCCACTCCAGCCATTATGGAATCTGCCAGCAGCGTTAGAAGAACATTGATGGCTACATTACCCCACAGAATTGTAACAAGGGTAAAGTTTGCATCCCTGCGTAAAGCCAGCACACGTTCGGCGTTCGTATCCCCCGACTCTGCGGCAGCTTCTAAACGAAGCCGGCTTAAGCTGAAAACAGCCAGATTCAGTCCGGATAAGGTGGCTGATTGGGTTATACAAAAGATTATGCCCATCCAAATTAATATATTGTCCATCGCTTTGTTACCCCCCTGTTAACCCTTATGCCAGGGCACTTTCCAGCCCTGAGTCTTTTATGAAAACTATGCTGTGATTGGCTGTTTCAATAACTTTCAGCACCTGTTCATAGCTCTCCGGCATACCAAGGATTGAAAGATCACCGGGTATTTCATTTAAAATTTCATAAAAATTCCCGGTTATAATATTTTCTTCTGCACTGCTGGGAAGCCGGGCCAACTCTTTGAAACGTTTAGTATCTGCCTGGGCCTGCTTCACCTGAACCGGGTCATCTACTACGCGCATTAAATGAAGGTTAGCACTCCAGTTTCGCTTCAGCTGAAGTGCACACAATACAGACAGATTTATATTGGGACTCTTGTCCGATAAGGCATGGACATGGCTTTTTGGGCAGCCCACTCTGCCAGTGCGGTAAAAACCCCTCCTCTCACGTCTCCCCAGGGAGAAACCAGGTGTTTTCGACTCAGGTAATAGTAGATAGAGATGATAACCAGAAAGGTAATCAACGTAAAATAGCTGTTTATTAAGATCATGGCGGCAATACAGCCGAGAAATCCTGCAACCGGGACCAGGATGGAAAAAGAAAGCCTGGGCCTGAACTCCAGGGCAGCCAGGATTCGGGGCGCTCCCACCAGCGTGGAAAGGGAGGATGAAAGTATTGCACCGAATATTCCTGCCAGTGTTAAGGGTTTCCATAAGGAGAGGTTAAAAATTATGGCAGTATTATCCAGAAGCACTTCAGAGGAAGCCTGCCTGGAGAACCAGTATGCCAAAATAACATAAACAACAAACCCAATTAAAACTGCTGCCAGTGTTCCATGAATGATGTTTTTTCTGGGGTCTTTCAGTTCACCGGACATGTTGGCGCCCGCCAGGATGAATAAAAATGGCAGGTACGTCCAGGCTTTTATACCAGTTTTTCTTGTAAGGTAGTCACAATCCCCGCTATAAATGAAGCAGCCTTTTCCAGGTTTTCGCAGCTTACCAGGTCCTCTGTATCGTTTTCGGTATGCGCAACCCCGGCTACAGTATGAAACATGTTTGTTGATGTTATGGCTATGGAAGGAATTCCCTGCATCACAAACATTGAATGATCTCCTTCAACCCACTGGGGGCCTTTTTCCAAACCATACGTTTTTGCAGGTGTTTCAATCCGTTTTTGTAATTCTTCATTGAAATTATATGTTGAGTATGCAATGCCTCCATCCTTATGTCCAGCGCCATCAATATTAATTACCAGCTTTAGTTTTGAAAAATCTTTAGAAATAGAATTCAGGTACTTTAACTGTCCCATTACCTCAGGATACTCCTCCCCGTTAAAGGGTACAAATTCTAAATCATATTGAGGACTGAAATCTTTAAGAATCTCCATGGTTTTTAATAGTACTGTCACTCCACCGGCATTATCAAGCGCCCCGGGTGTACCATACTTGGTATCCATATGTGCGCAAATTATTATCTTATCCGCTGATGCTCTCCCGCTTTTCCTGCTTGCTTTCAGCTGTCTGCTTTTTATGTTTTCTATAACCCGCGAATCAATGATCAGCGATATACGGCTGTTGTTTTTTATAACCTGTTCGGCCTCTTTAATTGTAGTAAAGACACCTGGTATGATAAAATTACTGTCCTCAAAAAGTGTAAAGCAATCGAAACCTTTTATTATAGGATGCTCTCCCGTTCCGGCAATCAAAGCCTTCGGTCTTTTAGTTTCTAATAAATCAATTATTTCTGCATGGTGGTCAGGAAAATAAAATGGGAAATTCTTAGGCATGAGGGGCTCTTTTGCAATATCACCTGTCAAAACGGCAATTTTATCCCTTACATCTTTTTCGCGAAGGTCATCAATACTCCTGACTGCTGTTACCTCTCCAGAGCCGTTAAACGGCCTTGAAAAAGGGCTTGGGTGAACAATATAATCTCTGTCTCCCTTCAATGAGCAATTGCCCTTCTGCCAGAGTTTGCAATTAAACGGAATACTGTTTACAGTAAATCCAAGTTTTAAAGAAAGCTTCTCAAAGAATTTTATCACCTTATCATTTTTTTCAGAACCTACAGGCCTTTCCCCTACAATATTCTCTAATATTTCTCGAGTATTTATTTAAACACACCTCCAGGCTGCCCGGAGAAGTTTATTACCGTTTGGAATACTTCTCCGGGTCGTGTTTTAAAACAAGCAGGTCTTTCAAATTCTCCAGCGCCCTGCTGTTTTTGACGGGAACCATCAGCCAGAAGGTCCCGTTAAGCGGCTGAGCAGATGTAATCACATCAACCACTTCTTTTTCAAAGCCAGGGTACATAGTTTCTACCACCGGAAGAGAATCTTGTAAAATTACAATCAACGCTACAAAGCCGTCCTTTTCCTTGAATTCTACAACCGGGCCTTTGTACGGTTCTCCTCTTTTGAGATTATGAGGTTTATTCATATGCGTAATGGCTGACACAGGACAAAAACTGTAACAGCGAAGGCACAGGATACAGGTGCCTTTCGTTTTCAATTCTTTTCCCTCAAATTCCAGGTTTCCCGAGGGACATAAACGGGCACATTTCCTGCACTGGATACATATACTTTTCTCATAAAATATATCATCCCGTAATTGCTCAAAAAAACGCCGAATTCTCATTAACGGCCTTTTCCTGTTTTTCGGTTACGGAATCAGCTTCTTGGCCAGGCGGCAGATTGAAGAAAAAGACAGGGCGGAATCTGCATTGAGAGAGCTGGAACGTTCCCGAAGGGAACTGGATGAAACGTATCAAAAACTGCTGAAAAACAGCAAAGAACGGGAGCAGCTGGCGGTTATGGAAGAAAGGAACCGCATGGCCCGGGAAATCCACGATACCCTGACCCATACCCTGACCACAGTAATCATCGGCCTAGAAGCCGGTAGAAAACTGATGCCAGTGGACACTGACAGGGCACTGGCGGAACTGGAAAAGAGCCAGCAACAGGCCCGCAAGGGGCTCCAGGAGGTGCGCCGCTCCGTCAAAGAACTGCGGCCCCATGAGCTGGATACCCTGGGTTTCGATATTTTTACTCTCCAGGTAGGCCAGCAGGCAGCAGAACACTCCGTAATTTGCTCTTGGGAATAGTCCTGGAAAAAAGACCATTGTATTTGCAATTCTAGCAATCTTACGTTATAATAATTACGTAAGATATTTACGGAAGTTGGTGTTTTTTTATGAAGAAATATACTGAAAGATTAGAAATCAGAATTGATCCTCTACAGCTGGAAAAATTAAAAGAAGAATCAAGAGAAAGAAAAATGTCGGTAGGAGAAATTGTTAGGGAAGCTATTACAAATAAGTATTCCGTTTCTAGAGAAGAAAAAATTGACGAAGCAAAAAAGATGTT
>SKNC01000094.1 GCA_007120745.1 Bacillota bacterium | reverse complement strand
TTTAAGTATTTTGAACATATCTTTAATAAAGGGGTGAACAGCAGCATTGCAAAAAGAAGTGATCAGGCTGGTGAATTGGATTAAAGAACAGGTGGAAGGAGCTGGAGCCCGGGGAACAGTTTTTGGTTTAAGCGGCGGAATCGATTCCTCTGTGGTAGCGGCCCTGTGTAAAAGAGCATTCCCTGAGCATACTCTCGGGCTGATCATGCCCTGCTACAGCCATCCCCTGGATGAGGAACATGGGCTTCTGGTGGCCGACAGGCTGCAGGTTCCAGTGAAAACCCTTCCCCTGGATGATGTTTTTGACCTGCTTCTGCAAAAATTTGGGCATGAACGGGAGGTGGAGCATGATTACCTTCCCATAGCAAACATTAAGCCTCGTTTGCGGATGATTTGTATGTATTATTATGCCGCTCATTATAATTACCTGGTGGTAGGGAGCAGCAACCGCAGTGAACTGGAGGTAGGGTATTTTACCAAGCATGGTGATGGAGCCGTGGATATTATGCCCCTGGGCAGCTTAACCAAGAGGCAGGTTATGGAAATGGCAGAACATCTGGGGGTCCCTGAAGAAGTGTTAAGAAAATCACCTTCCGGCGGCCTGTGGCCTGGACAGACCGATGAGGGAGAGATGGGGGTCAGCTACCGGCAGCTGGATCAATTTCTGCTGACAGGGGAAGGGGAAGAGAAGGTTCGTAAAGCAGTGGATAAAATGCAGAGGCAGAGTCAGCATAAGAAGAAACTGCCCCCGGTTCCCCAAAAACCCTTTGAATAAACTATTTTCATGTGCTAGAATTACTATGTATATCAACAAACAGCAGGCCAGCTGTTTGATGACTTTCGAAGGGAGCTGAGAAAATGGCGGGTCACTCAAAATGGGCAAATATTAAGCATAGAAAAGCCAGGGTGGATGCCCAAAAAGGCAAGATATTTACCAAGCTTTCCAAGGAATTGATGGTGGCGGCCCGCGAAGGCGGAGGGGATATTGACACCAATTTCCGTTTACGTTTGGCTGTTCAAAAAGCCCGGGAAGAAAACATACCTAATGATAATATAAGCCGGGCCATAAAGAAGGGCCTGGGTGAATTGGGCGGCATGAAGTTAGAAGAATTTACTTATGAAGGATACGGCCCCTCCGGAGCAGCACTTATACTGGATATCGTTACGGATAATCGGAACCGCACCGCAGGAGAAATAAGAAACATTCTGTCCCGGCAGGGCGGCAACCTGGGAGAGGCCGGCTGTGTGGCCTGGATGTTTAAGAGACAGGGTTATATTGAGGTTGAAAAAAACGGGACTGCTATGGATGAAGACGAAGTTATGCTGATGGCTCTGGATGCCGGGGCGGAGGACTTTAGGGTGGAAGAGAATACCTTCGAAGTGATTACCATCCCGGAGGAAATGGAAAAAGTTAAGGAGTCTCTGGTTGATCAGGGGATTGAAGTGAAACTCTCGGAAATTACTATGGTTCCTCAAAGCGTGGTAGAAATTAGCGGCCAGGAAGATGCAGCACGAATCATAAAACTGATGGAAACCCTGGAGGACCACGATGATGTACAAAATGTCTATGCTAATTTTGAAATACCTGAAGAACTTATGGTTTCTTTAGAGACGTAAAATATAAATTGTATAATTTTTATCCTCCCGGGGTAAGTTTATGATAGGAACCTTTTTTAACGGGGGGTTTTTATGGTAAATGTAAGAAGCCAAACGTTTAAAGTATACGGTATAGCCCTGGCAGTCATACTTTTATTGTCTTTTGCTTTTCTGGCTGTTTTTTTAACACGTTCTGTTAATGATGAGCCGGGCCAGGGGGAAGCATCCACGGAACAGGATGTACAAGAGAGTATGGAAGAGGAAAACTACATTGGTGTTTATAATGATAAAATAGCTATATTTAGAGGCATAAGACCTGACGGAGTCTTGTTGGAAATCACTGACTTTGACGTAAAAGAGGTGTACCGGGAGGACCTGGAGCAAGGGATTCCCTTTGAGGATGAGGAGGAAAAAATGCGAATTTTGGAGAGTTACACCAGCTGAAGGCATCACCTCAGGGTGATGTTTTTTTGTGGCAAAAAACCGAATAAATGTTTGCAATTAAAGAGAGAAATGATATAATATGGGAAAAGTAATGAAACCAAGAGGCAGTTCATCCCTCCTTATCAGATGGAACAGGATTCTGCCGTTTTAATGAAAAGGGCAGGTGATCTGGTTGCTGTCCATGGGAATAGACCCCGGAATTGCTCTTACCGGATATGGAATTGTAAAAGAATATAATGGTAGTTTAAAGCTGGTTACCTACGGCTGTATCCGAACTTCTAAAAATGAAGATACCTGTCAGCGCCTGCTGAAAATATACCAGAGCCTCAGGGAAGTGATGGTGCAATTTGGACCTGATTCTGCAGCAGTGGAGGAACTGTTTTTCAATAAAAATGTTCGTTCTGCTTTCCAGGTGGGAGAAGCCAGAGGAGTCGCTCTGCTGGCAGCGGCCCATGCCGGCCTGGAAACCTTTGAGTACACACCTCTGCAGGTTAAACAGAGTGTGGTGGGCTATGGAAGGGCAGCTAAAAATCAGATACAGGAAATGGTTAAATTGATGTTAAACATAAATCATCCCATCAAACCCGATGATGCGGCGGACGCCCTGGCCCTGGCCATTTGTCACTGTCATTCCCGGGTTTTAAAAATGAAGGGTATTCTCTAGGAGGAAAAACTTGCTTTCATTTATACGCGGCAAATTAGTTCATACAGGGACCGATTTTATCGTTGTGGAAAACAGCGGAATTGGGTATAAAATAAATCTTGCTCCCGGGGAACATTCCCTTCTGCCGGAAAAGGGTAGAGAGATTAAGGTCTACACACATATGTATGTCAAGGAAGAACAGGTTTTGCTGTACGGTTTTCTACAGCCTGATAATGTGGCCCTTTTTGAACTTTTATTAACAGTTTCCGGAGTAGGCCCAAAGCTGGCAGCCGCGGTTACAGGTTCTATTCCAGCTGCTTCCTTTTACCTGGCAGTTATAAACGAAGATGTGGACACCCTGACTCAAGTCCCGGGCATAGGAAAAAAATCTTCTAAAAGACTTATATTAGAACTCAAGGAGAAGATCGCAGCTCTGACTAAAGAATCGGGCATTTTCGTTCGGACAGGACCGGAAAAAGATCAATTTCAGGAGCTGATGGATGCGCTGTCTTCCCTGGGTTATGGTCAAAAGGAATCCCTGGAAGCCATTAAATATGTTCAGGAACAGGGAGCCGCAGGGAAAAACCTGGGGGAATTGCTGCGATTGTCTTTAAAATATTTATCTGGTTCATAAATAAATTTTTTACAGGCATGAGGAAATATTAATAAATGCTAGAAATATCGCAAACCCTTGGTTCAGCCATTAAGCTTACCCGGATATTGAGAAGCCGGGCAAAGGAGAGGATACCGTTGGAGGAAAGGCTGGTTTCTGCGGGAGCCGGAGAGGATGAACAAAGAATAGACAGGGCTCTTCGTCCTGTTAATTTTGATAATTTTATTGGACAGGAAAAAATTAAGAGCAACCTAAAAGTGTTTATCCAGGCTGCCCGAGAAAGGGGAGAGTCTCTGGACCATGTTCTTTTATACGGGCCTCCCGGCCTGGGGAAAACTACCCTGGCCCATATTATCGCCCGGCAGATGGAAGTGAACATCAGGGTTACCTCAGGACCGGCCATAGAGAGGCCCGGTGACCTGGCGGCCATTGTCACCAACCTGGGGCAGGGGGATGTCCTGTTTATCGATGAAATTCATCGCCTTCACAGGAGCGTGGAAGAAATTCTTTATCCTGCTATGGAGGATTTTGCCCTGGATTTTATTATTGGAAAAGGACCCAGCGCCCGATCCCTGAGGCTGGATCTGGCACCATTCACCTTGATTGGGGCAACAACCCGGGCAGGGCTCCTTTCATCACCTCTTCGGGACCGTTTTGGGGTGGTCAACCGGTTGGAGTTTTATCTAAAGGAAGACCTGACAAAAATCATTTTAAATTCTGCGGAGTTTTTGAACATCTCTATATCGGAAACAGGGGCTTTGAAAATAGCGGAAAGTTCCCGGGGTACCCCACGGATAGCCAACAGGCTGTTGAAGAGGGTTAGAGATTTTGCCCAGGTTCAGGGAAACGGGGTCATTGATGATAAAATTGCCCATTGTGCTTTGGAGCTTTTAGAAGTAGACCACCTGGGGCTGGACCAGATCGACCGAAAGCTTTTAACAGTGATGATTGAAAAGTTTTCCGGAGGCCCTGTGGGACTGGACACTCTGGCGGCGGCTATCAGTGAGGAATCGGAGACCATTGAGGATGTATATGAGCCTTATCTTCTTCAAATCGGGTTTATCAGCCGGACTCCCCGGGGCAGGATGGTTACCCCCATGGTATATCAGCATCTAAAAATAAAAACGAAGCATTATGTTCAGAAAAGTCTTCTGGACTAATTTTTTGGTATGAAAAATGTATTTTCGGAGGACTGACAACTTTTTTATGGATGAAGGAAACAGGAAAGATAATATGGAAATGCTGCTGCATATATGCTGTGCCCCCTGCTGCACAGTTAGCCATACGCACTTTAAAGACCTGGGCTATGACGTGACAGGTTATTTTTATAATCCCAATATTCACCCTTACAAGGAATTTGAAAAAAGACTGGAAACACTGAAAAAGTATTGTAAGGAGAAAGAGATTCCCCTGCTGGTAGAGAATCGTTATCTGCTGGACTTGTTTTTAAAAGAAACAGTATTCAACCAGGAGGACCGATGCGGGCACTGCTACCGAATGCGCCTTTCAGAGACTGCACGGATAGCGGAGGAAAAAGGATTACCATATATATCATCCACACTTTTGATCAGCCCTTACCAGGATCATGAGCTGTTGAAAAAGATTGGCAGAGAATCGGCACAAAGGCATGGAAGAGTCTTTATTTACCAGGATTTACGGCCTTTCTTTAAAGAAAGTGCCGCTCTCTCCCGGGAAAAGGGATTGTACCGTCAGCCTTACTGTGGATGTATCTACAGCGAGAGGGAACGCTATTACAAACGGGTTCAGACTTGAGACTGACCCCATGGAATAGAAAGGATAGTGATTTATGTTCAACGTGGAGGGTTTAGGTAGAATCATTTTAACCATCGGTGGATTTATGGTGCTCATCGGTCTGGTGATAACGCTGTTGGGCAGGTTTACCGGAATCGGGCGGCTGCCCGGAGATATTTTTATTCAAAGAGAGAACTTCACCTTCTATTTCCCCCTGGCCACCACCATAATAGTCAGTATTATTTTATCGCTGCTTTTAAATCTTTTCAGAAGATTTTAGTCTATTTTCCTGCAAACGGCAGGAATGTTGGTTTTTTGATAGAATAAATGGTATTTATTCAAGCCTTTTTAATAAAAAATTGAGCAGGTTAAAACATGGATGTATCAAACTTTGACTATGACCTTCCTTCTGAGTTAATTGCACAGGAACCCCTTCCTAACCGGGGAGATTCCCGGCTGCTTTTACTGGACAGGAAGAACCATAAAATAGAACACAGTTACTTTAGGAGCCTGGGAACTTACTTGAAAACCGGGGACACCCTGGTTTTTAATGATACAAGGGTAATTCCTGCCCGGTTAATTGGACAAAGAAGGGATAGCGGCGGTAAGATAGAAGTGGTGTTGTTAAAAAAGTTAGAACAAAACAAAAATCGCTGCACCTGGGAAGTGCTGTTGAAACCTGGAAGAAGGGCCCGTCCGGGAAAAGAGTTGGTTTTTGGAGATGGAAGGCTGCGGGCAGCAGTGGTGGAGAGTACTGAGGAGGGGGGGAGGATCCTTTCCTTTCATTATGAAGGTATATTTGAAGAGGTTTTAGCACAGTTGGGGACATTACCTCTACCTCCCTATATAAAAAAGCAGCTGAAAGATTCCGAGCGTTATCAGACTGTGTACTCCCGTTTAGAAGGTTCAGTGGCAGCTCCCACGGCGGGGCTGCACTTTACCCCGGAAAAATTGGAAACACTCAGGGATATGGGAATTAATACGGTGTTTATTACCTTACATGTGGGACTGGGCACTTTTCGCCCGGTGAAGGTTCAGCAGGTGGAAGAGCATAAAATGCACGAAGAATATTATTCTGTATCTCCGGAAACCGCGGCTCTGTTGAATAAATGCCTGGAGCAGAACTCCAGAATTATTGCAGTTGGAACCACCTCCTGCCGGGTGCTGGAGACCATCAGGAGGAAAGAGGGCTTTATCCCCGGAAGTGGATGGACAGGTATTTTTATTTATCCGGGATACAAATTTCAAGCCATTGACGGTCTTTTGACAAACTTCCATCTTCCCCGTTCCACATTAATTATGCTGGTCAGTGCTTTTGGAGGAAGGGACCTGGTCATGAGAGCTTACCAGGAGGCGGTGGAAAACCGGTATAGATTTTACAGCTTCGGGGATGCTATGTTAATATTATAACAGAGATTGGATAAAGGGGAATGTTATGGCAATTACCTTTGAGTTAACTAAAAAATGTCCGGACACCTCTGCCAGAGTGGGTGTGATTCATACGCCCCACGGAAAAATAAATACTCCAGTTTTTATGCCGGTGGGCACACAGGCTACGGTGAAGGCCATGACACCGGAGGAGCTGGAGGACATAGGGGTTCAAATCATCTTAAGCAATACCTACCATCTGTACCTGCGCCCGGGGCATCACCTGATTCAGGAGGCGGGGGGGCTGCACAGATTTATGAACTGGCGGCAGCCTATTCTGACAGACAGCGGTGGATTTCAAATTTTCAGCCTGGGAAATTTAAGAAAACTTACGGAGGAGGGAGCACTTTTTCGCTCCCATATTGATGGCTCGGAGCATTTTTTGACCCCCGAACTGGTTACGGAAATACAGAACGCCCTGGGGTCGGATATTATGATGGTACTGGATGAGTGTCCCCCATTCCCCTGTGATTATGAATATTTGAAAAAGTCTCTGCTTCGAAATAATGATTGGGCCAAACGATGTAAAAGAGCCCACAGGAATGAAAAACAAGCACTTTTTGGAATTATTCAGGGAGGTGTTTATGAAGACCTTCGGAGGGAAAGCACAGAAGCCCTGGTGGAAATGGATTTTCCCGGGTATGCAGTGGGGGGCCTCAGCGTGGGAGAACCCAAGGATTTGATGTACGAGGTATTGGAGCATACGGTTCCCCTCATGCCCTCTGAGAAACCCAGGTATCTCATGGGGGTGGGTTCAGCAGATGCACTGCTGGAGGGGATGAAGCGGGGCATTGATATGTTTGACTGCGTTCTTCCCACACGGATTGCCCGCAATGGGACGGTGATGACCAGAAGTGGTTATTTGACCGTAAGAAATGCAGAGTATTCCCGGGACCACACCCCCCTGGAGGAGGGCTGTACCTGTTATGCCTGTGAAAATTATTCCCGGGCTTATATCCGCCATCTGATTAAGACGAAAGAAATTTTGGGACTGAGGCTTACCACTATTCACAACCTGCATTTTTTAACTAAACTGATGTCCGACGCCCGCAGCGCCATTTTGGAAAATCGTTTTGCTCACTTTATAAAGGATTTCTTTGCTCAGAATGAGCAATAAAAAAAAGAGAAATAATTAATAAATAAGGAGGAAAAATAATGCAATTTGATCTGGTTGGATTACTTCCCCTGGTGGTATTCTTCGGTATTTTTTACTTCCTGCTGATTCGTCCCCAGCAAAAACAGCAGAAGGCCAGGCAGGAAATGCTTTCGAACTTACAAAAAGGGGATAAGGTTGTTACCATTGGAGGAATGTATGGAACCATCAAAGAAATCACCGATGAGGAAATTACCTTAAAGATTTCTGACAATGTGCAGATTAAAATGGCCCGCTATGGCATAGAGAGAGTTCGGGAATAAGGGCTGGTCCCTCCATAATTATTTTCTTATCTTTACTAAAACAGGTCTTAAATCCAAAAAAGGCACATAATAGTAAAGGAGAAATGTTATGGAGGTGATGATGGGTGAAAAAAATGCCTGCCGTAGATTTTAAGTCAGGGGTAAATTCTTTGCCGGTCATTGGCAGGGGAGTATTGCTGGCACTGGGATTCTCTACGGCTGTCTTTTTATTGGCCAGTCTGGTTTTAAGCTTTACCGCGGTTTCAGAAAATATAGTTCCGTATATTTCCTTTGTTACCAGCATAATCAGCATTTTTATCGGGTCATTTTTTGTAACCCGAAAGCTGAGCTATAAAGGCTGGCTTAATGGAGGAATGACCGGACTCTTTTATGTTCTAATCATTCTTATTTTGGGATTATTAATCGCCGGAGAGTTTCCCGCTTTTGCCGGTTTTGCAACCAAAACTTTTTTGGGCTTTGCCTTTGGTGCTATCAGCGGAATTATTGGGATGAATGTTTAATGTGCCGGGATCATGTTTCATATGTATTCTGAAGCACGGGCAGAATAAGTGAATTATTCAAGCCTGACCCTGGTGGACCTGGTCTCAGCAGAAGCCGGGGGATTCAGGAGCTTTTAAAGAATTACTATAAAAATCAATTAATGATCAGGCCTTGACTTTGATAAACAAGATTTGTTTTATTAAAGAAGGTCTTTTTTTTGTTGTGCTGTTCAGCCTGTTTTTATTATAATAGAAAAGAGACTTTTTGGAGGCAGGCCATGATACAAGTGTTGAATGTTGTTAAAAAATATAAAGGGTTGAAAGCCCTGGACCATGTGACGTTATCTATTAACCAGGGAGAAATATTCGGTCTTCTGGGTCCCAACGGAGCAGGAAAAACCACAGCACTGCGGGTTATGTCTCTGCTGCTGAAGCCGGACAGCGGAGAAATTATTATTAATGGTACTAAAAGGAACGAAAAAAATTTACGCGGTGTCCAGGGCCTGCTGGGGGTATGTCCCCAGGAAATTGCCCTCTATTCAGAACTTTCGGTGAAGGATAACCTTTTGTTTTTTGGAATGATGGGCGGCTTACGCAGAAGAGAAGCTGTTGAAAGGGCGCAGATACTTATGGAAAAAGTGGACCTGGAGGAAAAGGCGCGGGAGAAAGTATCCCAGCTGTCCGGAGGAATGAAGAGGCGCCTGAACATTGCCGTTTCTATCATTCATAATCCTATGGTTCTTTTTATGGACGAGCCCACTGTAGGAGTTGACCCCAGAACCCGGACATCAATATTCTCCCTTCTTCATGGTTTTAAAGAGAATGGAATGACCATTATCTATACTACCCATTACATGGAGGAGGCGGATCGGCTCTGCGACCGGGTGGCGGTAATGGACCGGGGAAGAATTATTGCCCTGGATACACCGGAGGCATTAAAAAGCTCTTTTGATCCCTTAAAGCATATCTCCCTGGAAGAGGTTTACTTGAGGTTGACAGAGTAGGGACTTTCTGCACTCAAAGAAGGATTTACTACCGCACATGATAGGAGATACATATGAGATTGCTGGCACTGGCTTTAATAGATGTGAAATCGTTGACCGCCAACAAAAGAGAACTGCTGCTGCACATTCTGCTGCCGGCACTGATCCTATTACTGGTGGCGGCGCTGTTTGGTGGAGAGCCTGCTCTTTACGGTGAGGCTATTCTGGTAAACCATGATGGAGAAGGAATGGCAGAGGTTTTCATGGAACGCCTGGAGGAGGAAAGGGGGCTTAAGGTACTGGCCATAGACCAGGAGGAAGCCCAAAGAAAACTTATGAGCAGTGAAATACTTATGTTTGCGGAAATTCCTTCCGGTTTTACCCATACTCTTTCAATGGGCGAGCCGCCGGAAATGAAGGTTTACAGGAGGGGAGTGGGAGGAAGCTCAGGTCAAATGCTTCTTTCTTTGTATAAGGCAGTTCTGTCAGAAATGTCAGGGGAGGTCCAGGTCACCCTCCTGGTTCGGGAAATTGCTGCTGAATATGGAGACAACCCTATGCGGGAAGAGGAGGTTTTTATCCCCTTTATGGAATCTTTTCTGCGTTCTGCCCGGCTCAACCCAACGGTAAAGGTGGAGGAGGTTCCCCTGGGCAGGACTCAAAACATGGCAGCATTTTTTATACCAGGAGTAATGACGTTATTTATTATATTTACCGCCACCTTTTATGCCCAAAATTTTGTCAGAGAAAAAAATAACAAAGTAATGGAGCGATATTTTTTTGCCGGCCTTTCCAGGGGGGAGATTATCTCCGGAAAGTTTTTGGGATGCATTTTCAGAGGGTTGTTTCAGCTGTTGGTGATGCTGCTGGTGGTGGTTTTTTTTACGAAAACTTTCAGCGGGGCAAACCTGTTCAATATCTTGATTTTTGCACTGGCCTTTCTTGCTGCGGTAAGTTCCGTGGGAGTTTTTATGGGTATTGTTTTCCCCAGGCCTGAGCAGGCTCTGTGGGCTTCCATTATCTTCAGCATGTTTAATTCTGCTCTGGGAAACACCTTTGCCTTTCCCAGAGGGGAACTGGCCCTGGTGAACTTTATCAATTATTTTACCTTGAGTTATTATGCTAACAACGGGTTGAGGGGATTAATTGCAGGAGATGGATTATTATTTTCTATTAGAGTTGAGATATTTGTTATTCTATCTGTGACCTTAATATTATTAGCAGTAAGCAGTGCGCTTTTTTCTCAGGTGGAAAATAACTAATCTATCATGTCAGATGGTTAACCGGGAGGACCTTATGCAAAAAATGATGTATTACATCTGGAAAGACATAAAATTTTATTTGGCAGATCCCCGGGCCCTCTTTTTATCTTTATTATTTCCCCTGATTTTGATTCTGCTGGTGGTATATGTTTATCCACCCCAAGGGGAGGAAGAGACCAGGGACTTTACATTCGGCCTGGTAACTGAGGAAGATTCTGAAGGGTTAAGTCGGGAGGTTATTTCATATTGGGAAGAGGGATTAAATGACCCACCATTTTTAAACCTGACCTATGATGAAGCGCTGTTGAAATTAAACTTGGAGGTAATTCAAGGATTTCTATTGGTTCCTCAGGATTTCAGCAGCAGGTTTTATGAAGGGGAGGAAACATATCTTGAAGTTTATACCAATCCCAATGATATAGCTTCCCGCCAGGCAGTTTTACGAATCAGCCGCGGACTGGCCGCTCAAATCAGCTATCTTCAGAATTTAACCAGGGCCATGCAGTACCAAAGTGATGTCCCGGTGGAGGAACTGCTGAACCAGTTGAGGGAGAGGCACGGATTGGAAGGGATTCCGGCCGTGGTCCGCCCTGCTGAAATCTCGCTTCAAAATGTGGGGCCGGCTTTACCGGTAAACCGCATAAATTGGGCGCTTCCTGCCTTTTTTACCATGTTCTCTTTTCTGGCGGTAGTATTGAATGCAGTGGATTTTGTCAAGGAGCGGGAGAATCACATCCTGGAGAGACTGCTGATTGACGGCAGTGATTCCAAGGCTCTTCTCAGTGCAAAATACATCAGCAATTTTCTAAAGGGAATGATTCAAGCTGTTATATTGTGGGGAACGGGGATTCTATTTTTCAACTTGTATATCGGCCCATCCCTGCTGAATTTTATATGGGTTACGGCTTGCTTCATCGCGGCAGCATCCGCTTTTTCCCTGCTGGTGGCATGCCGGGCAGAGGGGGCTTCACAGACCTTTACCCGGGGAGTTTTTGTCTCCCTGGTGATGGCTCCCCTGGGAGGCTGCTGGTGGCCGCTGTACATGATGCCTTCATGGATGGTTTTTTTCGGAAAGTTTACCCCCCATTATTGGGCCAATGATGCATTTTATTCTTTGTTATTTACTCCAGCCGCAGGTTTCTCAGCCATTATGCCGGCAGTGCTGGTTCTTCTCACATTCACAGCATTTATACTTTTATATGTGATAAGAAACTTTGACTTTGTGTGATATTAAAAACAAGAGAGTAAAGGGTTTCATATTAAGGTAGGAAAATTGTTCCTTTTTATAGAATATTATATTTTAAATGATGTGATGTTTAGATAAGGAGGTGCTGCAGCAGTTTCTGATGCTGCACAGGACATGCCCGATACCTGGATGGACAGGATTTTTTTATTAATCTGTATATTTGCCATGATATTTTTTGTTTATCTGGTATTAAAGAGATTGATTTCGGAACTTCTCTTTCCCTTCCTTTCTTTTGATGGTAAAGTGGTCAGCCGAAGTTATACCTCTAAGGCTGTGGAGGAGGATGACGATACCAGAGATATTGAGGAAAAATATAAGCTTGAGGTAAAGATGCCCGATGGGAAGACCAAAAGCTTTACGGTGAACAGCAGGCTTTACAGTTCCGTTAAAGAAGGGGACTATGTTCGTAAAGAACGATGGAGCAGGAAATTTAAAAAAGCCCCTGGGGGTGGAAGAAAGAAAAAAAGCAAAAAAAGAAAAGGTTGATTTTAATTTTAAAAAGTTTGCTTTAATTTGAAATGAGGCCAGGCCTCTTTTTTTTTGTACCTTGATTTCTGTTTTATTTTTTCATAAATTCTCATATCCAGGACAAAATAAAAAATAAAGAAAGGAGGTAAAAATAGTGGAACGCCTTAGAGTAGGAGTTTTGGCCGGTTTAACGGCAGGAATTATTATGGGAATTGTCTCCGTGCTCTTTTACCTGGTGGGAGTTTTTGATTTAAATCCATTTACGGTCATCGCTGGACTGTTTATGACAGAAGCAGAGGCTGCTACAACCACGGGATTGGTGACGGGCTTATTAGCACACCTGGCATCATCCGCAGTGTTAGGAGCCGTTTTTGTATTTCTTATCAAAAAAAGAGAGCATGTTTTTTACTGGGGTTTAACCTTTGGGGTTGCGATTTACTTTATTAATCCCGGGGTAATCGGACCTGCTGTAGGGATGCTTCCTCCCCTGTGGCAGGCAGATTTATTGAACAATATCGGTGCTCTTTTAGTCCGGGTTATATTTGGAGGCACCTTAGGATACCTGGTAGGAATTTGGCTTCCGGAAACTGCCTTTACTGCAGTGGGTGGCCATGGGCCCATGGAGGGGCATCATGGCGGCCATGAGGGAGAACAGCATCAAGGTCACGAAGGTGAGCACCATCATGAAGGTGGTCACGAAGGGGAAAACCAGGGAGACCATAAATAAATCCTCAGAATTTCTGAGGATTTTTTTTTAGAACTTTCCGAAAATCAGCAGCATGCCTATGACTACAAAAGCCACCCCGGCTCCACCCTGCAGGTAGTGGGGCGGAACATACCTGGTCAATACTGCTCCAAGCAATACCCCTAATAATGCGGATAAAACCAAAGCACCGGCAGAACCCAAAAATACGCTTACCAGGCTTTTACTTTGGGTAGCAATAAGCATGGTAGCCAGCTGAGTTTTATCCCCCAGCTCTGCCAGGAATACCAGCCCAAAGGTGGTCAAAAAAGTTTTCCATTCCACAGGTTGTCACCTCCACCAGGTTTGAGAAATAATTCATGGGAGCTCACTGATTGAAGATAGATTCAGTGTTATTATTATGCGCCTGCTAAAGGGAATATTCTAAAACCTGGGGAATAGGATATTCCCTTTTAATTTGTTACCAGGGCACATTACTGTTGAGTTTTAGGGAAACATTTGAGGGAAAACAGAGGGTTTCCATATACCGGTTAAGTTACTGAATGGTGGTTATGTATATTAATAGTCGTTATATTATCATGTTTTTGGGACAGGATAAGATACGAAGCCTTTTTAAAGACATATGTCGGGATTGATATGTAAGATAAAGGAAAAAGGAAAGTGAGGAGATGGGTATTTTTAAGCGGAACACCCTGCTGTTGGGTTTTTTGTTAATTATTTTATTGGGGATGCTGGCTTACCTGTTTGCCTGGAACATAAGCAACATCCGCATGCACGGCATGACTTTTAGAAGACCTCCCATGTCCCATCAAGGGGAACTGCCTCGTGGTAAGATCATTATGCATGTGGGGGATAACGTTTTAGATAATCAAAAAGAGGTAACCCGGCTGCTCCTTGACCAGCCGGGCGTGGAGAGGGTATATATTATTTCCGGCCAAAGACAAATGGTGATTTTTTATAACACATCGGAAATATGTATGGAGGGAGTTATCACTCCCCTCACTGAAAAAGAATACGAAATATACCCCGTAGTTTTCGATTCAGAAGAGCACCCGGAAAATTAAAATGCTTATTTACGAATTTTGAAAACCGTCTCCAGCTGTTGAAATGCAATGCCGGGGACGGCTCTCAAGTGTGAGTCAGGGGACGGTTCCTTGATACACTGGTGGGAGTTTATGCAATTTATCGCAGAATAATTATTACAAGCTCTCTCTCATAAGTGACATTTTATCAGAATAAATTCAATACAGAATAACTACACCTGGTAAAATTTTTCCTTGACACAAGATTCTATCCGTGTTACATTTACTTCAAGTAAAAAATATTAAAAAAGCTGTGACCGGGAAGAGTAAATATGTTTGGGTTTTTCCAGAGAGTCGGCGTAGGTGAGAATCCGGCATAACCGCTGCATATTGAATGGGCCCGGTAGCTGTAAACCGAAAGCGTTAGCAAGTAGGCTTTACCGGAAAGTCCACCGTTAAAAGGAACAGGGTATCGGATATTTCATTCCTGGATGTTTGGATTTGTCCCGTACCTGGTAGAGATAACTTGTGTTTATTGATATTACCTAATGCAATACTACATAAGTTAAATAAGGTGGCAC
>SKNC01000078.1 GCA_007120745.1 Bacillota bacterium | reverse complement strand
CGTTGACGGTATTATTGTGGTTACTACTCCCCAGGATTTAGCCCTGCTGGTGGTCAAGAAAGCGGTGAAGATGGCAGGTCGATTAAGGATACCAGTACTGGGCCTGGTAGAAAATATGAGCCATGTGAAATGTCCTCACTGTCAGGAAAAACACGATATTTTTGGCCAAAGCAAAGCGCAAGAATCTGCTCAATCGATAGGTGTTCCTCTTTTGGGAGTGGTGCCTATTGACACGGATTTTACAAGACTTTCTGACCAGGGTAAAGTGGAGGAGTACCAGGGAGAAATTCCCCTGCGCATGAACCTCTTTTTTGCCCTGTGTGATAATTCCTGCTGAATGCCGGCTCCAGAAGATGACCGGTTCGGTTCATCATAAGTGCAGAATAAATCTCTGGGAAAGGTGGGAAACTCAATGGATAATGAGAAAGTAAAGGACCATTTTACAAATCCCAGGAATATTGGAGACCTGCCCGATGCCCACGGAGTAGGTACCCATGGAGATGAGGGCTGTGGGGATTATTTAGTGATGTATATAAAAGTTAACAGGGACAGGATTGTAGATATTAAATTTAAAATTTACGGATGCAGCACTTTGATTGCCACTACCAGTATGCTGACGGAAATGGCAAAGGGTAAAACATTAAGAGAGGCCGCACGAATTACCGGTGAAGACGTGGTGAACGCCCTGGGAGGGCTTCCCAAGGACAAGACCCATTGTGCAAATTTAAGTATAACTGCACTTCATATGACCCTTCAGGATTATAAAAAGCGAAAAAGTTTGGGATGGGCCCGTTTTTAATGGGTTCCCAGGGGGAGTGTGTAAAACTTTTATTTTACTATTTCTTATGATAATATAGGAAACAGAAAAATTTGGATATTTAGCTTCTGCACGGCCATACAAACTTTTCCGTGGTGGTAAATCAATTTTCTTGTGCCACAGTATGGAGACGAACCATGGGATAAAGCAGGTGAGGACTTTGAAAGAAGAGGCGATGGAAAAATTTAAAAAGTTTTTAAAAACCCGGGGCTTAAAATTTACCCGGGAACGAAAAATTATTCTGGACCAGGTTTTTTCTGTACATGACCATTTTGATGTGGAAGACCTTCTTTACATGTTCAGAAAAAGAAAAAAACAGGTCTCCCGGGCATCGATTTACCGCACCCTCAGCCTGCTGGTGGAAAGCGGGCTGGTGGGAAAGGTGGATTTTGGAGAGGGCAGGGCTTATTATGAGCATGTTTTTGGCCATGTACATCACGATCATTTAGTGTGTAAAGAATGTGGTCAAGTGGTGCAGTTTGAAGACCAGGTTATTGAAAAAAGGCAGCAGGACATTTGTAAAGAGCATGGATTCCGCCTGGATTATCATACCTTGAATATATTTGGAATTTGCCCGGAATGTCAGAAAAATGGGGAAAATAACTGAGATATAAGGAGTTCTAAACAGGACTATGGTCAATATCAATATTCCTGGATTCAAAGAGTTGAATATTAAATACCTGGTATCTGATTTAAACGGAACACTTACCAGTAAAGGAGTGTTAAAAGATACCACGGCAGAACTCTTAAATAAAGTCGCTGAAAATATGAAAATATTTATTGTTACGGCTGATACCTACGGAAAGGCCGGTGATGTCTGCCAAAATTTTAAGGCGGAGCTTGCCATTTTGAAGACCGGGAAAGAGAAGGAGGAAAAGGCATCCCTTGTAAGAAAATTGGGATGTCATAATACCGCAGCCCTGGGGAATGGCGCTAACGATGAGTTGATGTTGGAAAAGGGAGCCTTAGGCATTGCCGTGATGGGAGAGGAAGGCTGCAGTTCCCGGGCTTTGCTCAAAGCGGACATTGTGGTTAAAGATATTGATGATGCTCTAAAAATGCTTTTGGACCCTGATATCATAAAGGCAGCGCTGAGAACGTAAAAAATTAAAGGTATGCACCTTGTCGTAAAGGTGTTTTTTCTTATCCATTCCAGAATTAATAAATAACTTATGTGCAGGAGGCAGGTAATGTTTAAATCAGGAGTAGCTGCCATTGTGGGCAGACCTAATGTGGGGAAATCCACATTGTTAAACTACATGATTGGAGAGAAGCTGACAATCATTTCCGATAAGCCACAGACCACCCGGAACCGGATTACCTGTATTCTTACTACAGAAGAAGCCCAAATTATATTTCTTGATACTCCCGGGCTGCATAAACCCCGGAACAAACTGGGAGAGTACATGGTAAAGGTGGCCGTTGAATCTCTGCGGGAGGTGGATGTTATTCTTTTTCTGGTGGAAGCTTTTCACCCTCCCGGCAGAGGGGACGAATATGTGGTGGATCTCTTGAGGGAGGTACAGACCCCTGTTTTCTTAATAGTCAATAAAACTGACATGGTGAACCAGGGAGAGTTGGAAGCCAATGAAAGGCTTTACCGGAGCCTCTACGATTTTGCTGAAATTATTCCGGTTTCAGCGGTACTGGGGACCAATGTCCCACTGATTTTAGAAAAGTTGATGGAATATCTGCCGGAAGGCCCGCAGTACTATCCTGAGGATATGATTACCGAACAGCCGGAACGTTTTGTAGTATCGGAGTTAATCCGGGAAAAAATTCTGGAACTTACCCGGGACGAAGTCCCTCACTCCGTTGCGGTGGAAGTGGAGGAGATGAAGGAACGGAAGGGCAAAAATATGGTCTATATTCGGGCTACTATTTTTGTGGAAAAGAACTCCCAAAAGGGTATAATTGTTGGTAAAGAGGGCAAAATGCTCCGTGAAATCGGGGGAAAAGCCCGCCAGGACATTGAAAGGCTTCTGGGCTGTAAAGCTTTCTTGGAACTGTGGGTCAAGGTAAGAAAAGACTGGCGCAACAGGGACAGGACCCTCAAAGACCTGGGCTACTCCTAACACCGTTATCGTGGGGACGGTTCTCAAATGTCGCAAAACCAGGGTGAAACAAGAATAGTGGTTTACAAAAGGCAGGGACATAAATGAAATACCTTAAAACCGAAGCCCTGGTGATCAGGGCTCAAAATTTTAGCGAAGCCGATAAGTTGTTAACCCTTTTTACCCTGGAAAAAGGGAAAGTACCTGCCATTGCCCGGGGTGCCTGTAAAACCAAGAGTAAGCTGGCATCTTCGGTACAGCTTTTTACCCGGGGGGACTTCCTGCTTTACATGGGAAAAACTCTGGCAACGGTTTCCCAGGGGGAAATACGGGAGTCTTTCCATTCCTTGAGATATGACCTGTTTAACTACGCATACGGGCAGTACTTTTGTGAACTGGTGGGGCGCCTGCTGGAGGAGAAAGAGCCCTGCCCCCAGGAATACCGGCTGCTTTTAGACGCCCTGGAATCTATGAATGGGGATACCGCTTATCTGGAAGTTTTGGCCCGTTCTTTTGAATTAAAGCTTCTTAAAATACTGGGCTATCCCCCATACCTGGAGTGCTGCCTGGCCTGTTCTTCCCAGGAAGGTCCTTTATGGCTCAGTTTTCGGGAGGGAGGCCTTCTCTGTTCCCGGTGCAGCCTGCGGGACCCCGGAGCGAAGAAAATACCTCCCGGTACTCTTTCTCTCCTTACAAAACTCCTTTCTGCTGATTTTAAAGCCTTAAGAGCATTAAGAATGTCTTCCAGCCAGCGGGAAGATATTTTATCTATCAATAAAGGCCTTATACGCTTTAACCTGAATCTGGGGGGCTGCAAAAGCTTACGCTTCCTGGAACAGCTGGGCTGCTGAGAGGATAAAAAACTCAAAGTTACATAAACTATGCTCAAACGGATTATACAGGAGGGAAATACCGTGTCAGTAACACTGGAAAAAATAGACCTGCTGAGGGAACGTACCGGTGCTTCTTATAAGGAAGCCCGCCAGGCCCTGGAGGGCACCAAAGGAGATGTAGTTGAGGCCCTGGTTCTTTTGGAGGAGGATAACAAGTCCTGGATGGAGGAGGGCCCTCACATGGAGTTCATGGCAAAGGCCAAAGATTTTGTTAGAAAAAGCATCGATACACGAATTACCGTTAAGTCTCAGGAAAAGACCGTGGTGGAAATACCGGCGCCCCTGGGTGTGGCTGGAGCTGTCTTCCTACCTAAAGCCGCAGCCCTGGGGACCCTTCTTCTGCTTTTCACCAAATATTCCCTTCAACTGGAAAAGCGGCAGCAGGAAAATGGAGACAGTGAAAATCAAGAACAGGCTTGACATTTATAGGCTTTTTTGTTAAAGTGAATGAAATTAATTCCCTTATGCGATGCGGGAAAGGAGTAGCCAGCGGAGTTTTAACAGCGAACCGGGGGCAGGTGAGAAGCCCGGTAAAGGAAACTGGTGAAGGGCATTCCCAAGCATATACCAATCAAGGGGGTCCTTTTGTTTCCAGGACCAAATAGGGTGGAACCGCGGGAAATCTCTCGTCCCTATATACATGTTCAGGGATGCGGAGGTTTTATTTTTTGTTTTTTTCAGTCCAATAACAGGAGGAGATGGTACAATGAATTTTCAAGAAGTCATTTTAAAATTGGAGGATTACTGGGCGAATAAAAACTGCATTATCTGGCAGCCCTATGATGTGGAGAAGGGAGCAGGGACCATGAATCCCGCTACTTTTCTACGGTCCCTGGGTCCTGAACCCTGGAATGTGGCTTATGTGGAGCCCTCTCGCCGACCTACCGATGGCAGGTATGGAGAGAACCCCAACCGGCTGCACCAGCACCACCAATACCAGGTGATATTAAAACCGGCGCCCCATGACATTCAGGATCTTTACCTGGAAAGTCTTTATGTCCTGGGAATCGATCCTTTGGAGCATGATATCCGTTTTGTGGAGGACAACTGGGAATCCCCTACCCTGGGAGCCTGGGGCCTGGGTTGGGAGGTCTGGCTGGATGGCATGGAGATTACTCAGTTTACCTATTTTCAACAGGTGGGAAGTTATGATGTGGAAGCAGTTCCCGTGGAGTTAACCTACGGGCTGGAACGGATTGCCATGTTCATCCAGGGAAAAGAGAACGTTTTTGACCTGGAATGGGTAAACGGCATAACTTATGGAGACGTTTTTCATCGGGCAGAGGTGGAGAACTCCTACTACTGTTTTGAAAAATCGGACCCGGAAGTTCTCTTTAAGTTATTTGGCATTTACGAGAAGGAGGCACAGCGCCTTCTGGAAGAAAACCTGGTGCTGCCGGGTTACGACAGCGTATTAAAGTGTTCTCATACCTTTAACCTGCTGGATGCCCGGGGAGCCATCAGCGTAACGGAGCGAACCGGATACATAGGAAGAGTACGAAATGTTGCCCGCCTCTGCGCACAGAAATATTTAGCTCAACGGGAAGAATTGGGGTTTCCCCTTCTGAAGAAGGAGGTAAAGATCAGTGGATAGAAAAGATCTGTTTTTAGAAATTGGAACAGAAGAGGTGCCGGCCCGTTTTATGGAGCCTGTCTTAAAGCAAATGGAACAAATAGGCACAAATTTATTTAACGAAAACCGCATAGAATTTCATAGTATAAAGGCATACGGCACTCCCCGCCGCCTTGTCCTCCTCATGGAGGGCGTGGAGGGCAAGCAGGCGGACCTGGAAGAGCAGAAGAAGGGTCCTGCGAAAAACTCTGCTTTTGACCCCCAGGGCAACCCAACCCGGGCGGCCCAGGGTTTTGCCAGGTCTCAAGGAGTAGCAGTTGAGGACCTGGTGGTTAAAGAATTTCAGGGGGGAGATTATGTATTCGCTGTCAGGAAAGTAAAAGGGCAGGATACTCAAAGCCTTCTCCCCTCACTGCTGACTACTATCATTAAAGAATTATATTTCCCCAAACCGATGTACTGGTCATCTAAAGATTTCCGCTTCGCCCGGCCTATACGCTGGTTGTTGGCTTTGTACAATAGTAAGGAAATACCTTTTCATATATCGGATTTGGATTCCGGCAGGGTAACGCACGGCCACCGTTTTCTGGCCCCCGGACCCTTTGAAGTCAAGGATATACAGCACTACTTTCAAATCATGGAGGAATCTTTTGTGGTGCTGGACCAGCAGGAGAGGAAGCACTTGATTCGGGAACAGGCGGAAGAAGCAGCTGAATCCCTGGGAGGGATACCTGCTTTAGAAGAAGACCTTTTAGAAGAAGTGACTTACCTGGTAGAATATCCCAGGGCTGTGGTGGGAGAATTTTCCCGGGATTTTTTAGAAATTCCTAAAGAGGTTTTGATTACCAGCATGCAGTCCCACCAGAGGTACTTTCCGGTAATGGGAGAGGATGGGAGTCTCCTGCCCAACTTTATTACCATCAGCAATGCCCGGGAGGATGTACAGGGCAACATAAAAATGGGAAACGAGAGGGTACTGAGGGCCCGGCTGGCGGATGCACGATTTTTCTACCAGGAAGATCAGAAAACTGCTCCTGAAGAATATGTGGATAAATTAAAAAACGTTCTCTTTCAGGAGGGCCTGGGTACTTTGTATGAGAAGACTCAGCGTATTGTTCAGCTTTCTGAATTTATGGCTGATCAACTTGGACTGGGAGAAGAAGAGAAAAAAATTGCTTCCCGCATCGCTCTTCTCTGTAAGTATGACCTTTTAACCAGTATGGTTTATGAATTTCCTGAACTCCAGGGAATCATGGGCAGGGAATATACTGCTCTGGCAGGAGATAAGCAGGAGGTTTCTAAAGGAATTTACGAGCATTACCTTCCTAGATTTGCCGGAGATGAACTTCCTGAAAGCATTACCGGTTCCCTGGTAAGTATTGCAGATAAAATTGATAATATAGCAGGTTGTTTTGGCATTGGAATTCAACCTACCGGTTCTCAGGATCCTTATGCCCTGAGGAGGCAGGCCCTGGGTATTGTTTACATCTTGTTGGACTCCAAAATTTCATTACATCTTCCAAAACTATTGGGGGCTGCAGTAGATTTTTACAGTATGCAGAGTTTAACCCGGGGTAAGGAGGAGATTATTTCTGAAGTTATGGAGTTTTTCCGGCAGAGAATTCGAAATATTTTCCTGGAAAAAGGGCTGCGTTATGATTTGATCGATGCGGTGTTGAGCACAGGTTTTAATGTGGTCACCGATGCTCACAGCCGGGCGGTCAGTCTTTCCAGAGTAATCGATGAGGAGTCTTTTTCCCGGCTGATGACTGCCTATACCCGTGCTGCTAACCTGGCTAAAAATGCCCCGGAAGAGGGTTCAGTTGACCCTGGGCTCTGGGAAGACCCTGCGGAAAAATCACTCCATGAAGCATACCAGCGGATTTCTGAAGAAACAGCTGCAGAATTATCTTCCCAAAACTATGATGAGGTTTTGAAACAGCTGGCAGGGCTGCAGGAACCGATAGATTATTTCTTTGATCAAGTAATGGTTATGGTGGAAAATGACACAATAAGAAACAACCGCCTTATTCTCCTGAGAGAGATAAGAGACCTGTTTCACAGAGTGGCAGATTTTGGAAAGATTGTCACAACCCACAGTTAATTTTAATATTTTTTAAAATATTCCTTTTTTTGCTTAAAAAGAAGGATATTATTAAGTAAATATAGTATACTAATTTATCATTTTTAATTAAACAGTACATCATATTTACCGAAGGATGGTGGTAATGGTCGATCTGACGGAAAGACAGGCCAGAATTATAGAGATTGTTAAGAAGAATGGGCCTATATCCGGGGAGGAAATTGCTTCTCAGTTAAAGTTAAGCCGGGCTGCCTTAAGGCCTCATCTAAGCGTCCTTACCATGTCCGGCCACCTGGAGGCCCGGCCCAGGGTGGGTTATTACTACACGGGAAAGACGGAAAACTCTTTATTTGCCAGGACTCTTCGAAAAATAAAGGTGAAGGATGTCAAATCCATTCCGGTGGTGGTGAAAGAAGATACCTCCGTTTATGATGCGGCCGTATCTTTGATTTTGGAGGATACCGGCACGATTTTTGTTCTTGATGAAGATGGGTACTTAGCCGGGGTGGTATCCCGAAAGGATTTCCTGCGCAGCTGTATCGGCGGCACCACTACCGGGCAGATGCCGGTGGGATTTATTATGAACCGGATGCCTAATATTGTTACAACGGAACCGGAAGAAGATGTGCTGGAAGCGGCTAGAAAGATTATGGAGTATCAGATTGATTCCTTGCCCGTAGTCCGGCAGGTGAAGGACGGAAAATTAAAGGTGATAGGTAGATTTACCAAAACCAGTATTACCAGGCTAATGACGGAGCTGGGGGGAGAAATATAAAGGAGGTCTTTCGGTGGATCATGTAGAACTGCCCGTGGTATATGTGGTATCTGATTCAATAGGAGAAACTGCAGAGTTTGTAGTAAAAGCAGTGGCCAGCCAGTTTAATTCTGGTCACATAGAGATAAGAAGAGTTCCTTTCGTTTATGAAATAGAGACTATTCTTGATATAGTAGAGGAGGCCGGAGAATTTAACAGCATCATAGCCTACACACTGGTCCTTCCTGAATTGAAAAAAACCTTAGAAACCGCTGCTGAAAAGAAAAGTATTCCAGTAGTGGACATACTGGGCCCCATGATGAATGCCTTTATAGCGATTATGAAGGACGGTCCCCGGATGGAACCGGGATTGATGAGACGTCTGGATGAAGAGTATTTTCACCGTATTGCGGCCATCGAATTTGCTGTGAAATATGATGACGGTAAGGATCCCCGGGGCATGCTTCGGGCGGATGCCGTGCTGGTAGGGGTGTCCAGGACTTCCAAAACACCCCTAAGCATGTACCTGGCTCATAAACGGATTAAGGTGGCCAATCTTCCGCTGGTCCCGGAAATTGAACTGCCGGAAGAATTGTTTATGATTCCTCCCAATAGGATTGTAGGATTGACCATAAGCCCTCAACAGCTTTATGATATCCGGGTGGAAAGGCTGAAAACCCTTGGCCTTACAGCTAATGCTAACTATGCCAATATGAAAAGAATCATTGAAGAGCTGGAATATGCGGAGAAATGTATGAAAAAATTAGGCTGTCCAATGTTCGATGTATCTAATAAAGCAGTAGAGGAAGTGGCAAATTATATATATCAATATATAAAAGAAGGGAGAAAGCTCGATGGACGTTGATAAACTGGTGTATTTATTTGCCGAGGGTAACGCGCAGATGAAACAGCTGCTGGGGGGTAAAGGAGCAAACCTGGCAGAAATGACCGGTATCGGCCTGCCCGTTCCCCCTGGTTTTATTATTTCCACTCAAGCCTGCAACCGCTATTATGAAATAGGGGATGAATTAATGCTGAAGGTTAAGGCAGAGGTGGAAAAATCCCTGTCAGAGGTAGAAAAAGTACAGGGGAAAAAATTTGGTGATGTAAAAAATCCCCTGCTGCTTTCTGTTCGGTCGGGAGCGGCGGTTTCCATGCCGGGTATGATGGATACCATTTTAAACCTGGGACTGAATGACCAGACGGTTCAAGGATTGGCTGAAGTTTCCGGAGACCAGCGGTTTGCCATGGACTGTTACCGACGTTTTATCCAGATGTTCGGAGATGTGGTAATGAAAGTGGACCATGCGTTTTTTGAGAGGGCCCTGGAGAGAAAAAAGGAAGAAAAGGGAGCCCGGGATGATACCCAGCTGACGGCTGCAGACCTGATTGAGCTGGTGGATGATTATAAAGAAATTGTGAAATCAAAATCTGCCGCAGAGTTTCCCCAGGAACCCATGGAGCAGCTGATGCAGGCCATCCGGGCGGTATTTGATTCCTGGAATAACCAGCGCGCTATTGTCTACAGGAGAATACACAAAATTCCCGATGACCTGGGAACTGCCATCAATGTACAGGTGATGGTTTTTGGGAACCTTGGGGATGACTGCGCTACGGGAGTGGCCTTTTCCAGGGATCCCTCCAATGGGGAAGCCAAACTGTACGGAGAATTTTTAGTGAATGCCCAGGGGGAGGATGTTGTGGCAGGAATCAGGACTCCTCTGCCTATTTCAAAACTCAAGAAAATTATGCCTGGCCTGTATGATGAGTTTAATGATATCAGCACACGGCTGGAGCAGCATTACCGGGATATTCAGGATATAGAATTTACTATTGAAAAAGGCCGGCTGTTTATTCTTCAAACCCGGGCAGGAAAGAGAACGGCAAAAGCTTCGGTAAAAGTGGCGGTGGATTTCGTTAAAGAAGGCATTATTTCCAGGGATGAGGCTATTATGAGGGTGGAGCCGGAGCAAATTAACCAGCTGCTGCACCGTCAGATAGACCCGAATGCTGAGCTTGAGCCTATTGCTAAAGGTCTCCCTGCCTCACCGGGGGCTGCATCGGGGAAAGTGGTTTTTGATGCTGACGATGCGGAAAAAATGAGCCAGCAGGAAGAAAAGATAATCCTGGTCCGGCCGGAGACCACTCCTGATGACATACACGGGATTGTAGCGGCCCAGGGGGTACTGACCAGCCGCGGAGGAATGACCAGCCATGCTGCCGTGGTTGCCCGGGGTATGGGAAAACCCTGCGTGAGCGGTTGTGAAAGCCTCAGCATAGACCTGGAAAAAGAAGTATTTACGGTAAATGAGGTAACCTATTCCAAGGGTGACATCATTTCTATTGACGGTGCCACGGGAAGGGTTTTTGCCGGAGAGGTACCGTTAATTGATATTGAACTGACTGGTGAATTCCAGGAAATCCTGGAATGGACTGATGAAATAAAGACTCTTGGTGTTAGGGCCAATGCCGATAACCCGGAGGATGCCACAAAAGCCCGGGATTTTGGGGCAGAAGGTATCGGGCTCTGCCGTACAGAGCATATGTTTATGGCCCAGGACCGAATTCCTGTGGTGCAGGAAATGATTCTGGCAGAATCCGAAGGGGAGCGTCGACGGGCGCTGGATAAATTGCTGCCCATTCAGCAGGAGGATTTCTATGGAATTTTAAAAGCCATGGAGGGCCTGCCGGTGACCATTCGTCTTTTAGACCCTCCGCTGCATGAATTCCTGCCGGACTCAGAGGAACTGCTGGAGAGACTGGTAACATTAAAACTGACCGGAGGGAACTCTGAAGAAATAAAGGCTAAACAGCAGATGCTTAAAAAAGTAAGAGCTCTTTCAGAGTTTAATCCCATGCTGGGTCACCGGGGGTGCCGGCTGGGTATCGTTTACCCGGAAATATATCAAATGCAGGTGAAGGCTATCTGCCAGGCCGCAGTCCGGCTGGTTAAGGAAGGGATTGAAGTCTTCCCCGAAATTATGATTCCCCTGGTGGGCCATGCCGAGGAGCTGCGCTTGATGAGGGAACTAACAGAAGAGACGGCAAAACAGGTTTTTTCTGAACAGGGAGTAACCCCGGATTATCTTATAGGTACCATGATTGAGCTTCCCAGGGCCTGCGTGGTAGCGGACCAAATCGCTGAGCACGCCGATTTTTTCTCCTTCGGTACCAATGACTTGACACAAACTACCCTGGGATACAGCCGGGATGATGCTGAGGGCAAGTTTATCCATGAATACCTGGCAAAGAAAGTCATAGCCGAAAATCCTTTTATTTCTATAGACCGGGAGGGCGTGGGCTCTCTGGTAAAAATGGCTGTGGAAAAGGGCAGAGGGCCTAAACCAGAACTTAAGATGGGAATCTGTGGTGAGCACGGAGGAGACCCCGATTCTATCATTTTCTGCCATGAAGTTAATTTAAACTACGTAAGCTGTTCTCCCTTTAGAGTGCCCATTGCCAGGCTGGCTGCAGCCCAGGCAAAGCTGGGGAAAAAAGCAGGGGGTTATGGAGACTAGAAAAACGTTTTGCGGTATTAAAAAGGCTGCCCGTAAGATTTCGGGCAGCCTTAAATTTTTTCAATAGGTTCAATTCTCTATTCAATAATTCCCCTGATTAAATCCATTATGCCGCCGCCTATATTGCTGAAGAACCCTCCCACTTTTCTGAGGGCAATTACTGCAAAGTTCGTTCTTTCCACAGCTTCGTTAGCCAAAACATCAACCCGGTTCAATTCTTCTTCCTCCAGCATGACAATGATTTGGCCTACCTTATCACCCTTTTGAATGGGAGCAGATACTTTTTCATATTCAATTACCGTTTCTAAACTTGCCCCTTCTCCGTCTTGAACTACTGCCCCCAGAAGTTCAGCAGCAGAAACTTCTACTTCTGTATTTTTCCCGTCGGGAACAGGAGCCTCTCCCACCACTTCTCCTTTTTGAGCAATAACTGTATAGGTATAGTTGGCAAATCCGAAGTTCAGCAGGGCCTCTGAGGAGGCCAGCCGGGCCTGGGTGCTGGGTGCATTTAAAACC
Organism: Bacillota bacterium; assembly: GCA_007120745.1. Taxonomy (GTDB): domain Bacteria; phylum Bacillota; class Dethiobacteria; order SKNC01; family SKNC01; genus Contubernalis. Next base: position 2,572 of record SKNC01000078.1, on the reverse strand, counting down.
ACGGAGATCAGGCGAAAATTATTTTGTTTGGCAGTCCCTACCAGGCAGTAACCGGCCTCATTGGTCCATCCGGTTTTTAAACCATCTGCTCCGGGGTAGCGCCGCAGCAGGGGGTTTCGGTTGTACTGAAGGATATCATTAAAGGTAAATTCCATTTGGGATTCCAGTTCCAAAATTTTCGGATGATTGTTTACAATATGAGCGGCCAGCGTGGCGATATCCCTGGCGGACATGTAATGATTTTCGTGGGGCATGCCTGAGGAATTTTCAAATCGGGTGTTTTCCATGCCCAGTTCCCTGGCTTTTTCATTCATTTTCTGCACAAATACGGCTTCGGAGCCATGCAGATGTTCTGCAATGGCTACACAGGCATCGTTGGCAGAAACCACAGAAATTCCCTTCAGCAGGTCTTCCACCGTTACTTCCTGGCCAATTTCTAAAAACATCTCCGAACCCTTCATTCTCCAGGCGTTTTCACTGACTACTACAATATCATCCCAGTCTGTTTTTCCTTCTTCGATGGCTTCTATTGCCAGGAGCAGGGTCATATTTTTTGTAATACTGGCAGGAGGAAAGGGGGTATCAATATCTTTTTCATAGAGAATTTTACCGGTGGTAGCTTCCATAAGCAGAGCGGACTGGGCATCAACCTCAAAAGGAAGCTCATTATCCAGCTCTTGAGATTCTTCTTCTGTGGGATCGGGTTGAGGTTCAGCCCACGTTGTAAGTTGTCCCAAGCTCAAGAAGACCAGGGAAAAAACCAGTAATAAAACTGTCCACTTTTTCATCGCTGTCATGTAAAATTCCCTCACTTTTCAAATATTTTTCCTGACTGCATATTAACTAAGGCAGTAAAAGAATAAAATTCTTTCCTAAACAATACTGTATAACAATCTGATTAATTCTTTAAACAAGAAATAACAATAAATTATTAAAAATCCTTAAGCAGGAAATAGACCTTTTTAATTGTATTATATATAAAGTGCTTTTAATAGTTAAATAGTTAGACAAAAAACTACTAAAATCCTCTTTAATGCAAACAGATATTTTCGTTTATGTAAACTTTTTTGGGGGGCATGAAAATGTTAGTATTAGGTATTAATGGAAGTGTACATCAGCACGGAAATACCGCTGATCTTTTAACTTACGGGTTAGAGGAAGCAGCTAAAATGGGAGCAGAAACGGAATTGATTTTTGTACAGGAAGCCCTGGATGAATTAAAGCATCCTTACTGTACCGTTTGTGAGCCAAGATGTCCCGGGGTCTGTTACGAAGGGAAAAAACTGGAGGGGATATATAATCTTCTGCGGGAATGTGATGGAATTATTTTGGGAAGTCCTGTTTACTTCGGTACTGTTTCAACCCAATTAAAAAGCTTTTGGGATATGTCAAGGAAGCTGAGAAATGATAAAGCTCTTTTAGATACTGTGGGTGGAGCTGTATCCGTGGGGGCAGCCCGGTTCGGTGGGCAGGAGACCACTTTGCGAGCCCTTCATGATATGATGCTGGTGCAGGGGATGTTAATTGTTGGGGACGGACATGGATCCGTAGATCCTGGCCACCAGGGAGCCTGTGCGCAGAGGCCGGCTATAAAAGATGAATATGCCATTTCCCGGGTGCGCATCCTGGCCAGGAGAGTGGTAGATGTAGCCAGGGCTACCATGGACCTGCGAAAAGGGTAACGCTTCCGCTGTCTATATTTTCATAGGGAGGTAGGGCAAAACCTGTAAACCGCAGGATTTAATGAATCGGGGAAGTTCTTATAATTTGTTAAAGATTTCCATCAGGTCAGCCCGTTTTAAATGGATAGTTTAAGGGAAAAACGAGAACGCCTGGAGGATCGAATACTGTCTCCCCTGGCGGTTCGGAACTCCAGGAGTAAAGGACGTCTGAAAAATGAAGAAGAGTGTCCGGTAAGGACTGCATTTCAGCGGGACAGGGACCGCATTATTCATTCTAAGGCCTTTAGAAGGTTAAAACACAAAACCCAGGTGTTTATTTCCCCGGAAGGGGATCATTACCGCACCCGACTGACCCATACTCTGGAGGTAGCTCAAATTGCCAGAACTGCGGCCCGGGCTCTAAATTTAAATGAAGACCTTTCTGAATCTATTGCCCTGGGGCACGATCTGGGACATACCCCATTCGGCCATGCCGGTGAGGCGGCACTGAGTAAAATATTTGGAGAATTCAGGCACAATGAACAGAGCCTTAGAATTGTTGATAAACTTGAGGGAGGCAGGGGGTTAAATCTTACCTGGGAAGTCAGGGATGGAATTTTATACCATACAGGAGAAATCCTCCCCTCTACCCTGGAGGGACAGATTGTTAAGATAGCAGATCGTATTGCCTATATTAATCATGATATTGATGATGCCCTCCGGGCAGGGATATTAAAGAAAGGAGACCTGCCCAGGGAAGTTCCTGTGATCCTGGGGGACACCTCTTCCCAAAGAATTAATACCCTGGTAAAGGATCTGATAGAAAACAGTATGGACCAGCAGAAAATTTTGATGAGCCCGGGAATACTCCGGGTAATGTTGGATTTAAGAGAATTTCTTTTTAAAAATGT
>SKNC01000080.1 GCA_007120745.1 Bacillota bacterium | reverse complement strand
CCTGCTTGTAAGGCAGGTGCTCTCCCAGCTGAGCTATTCGCCCATGGTGACCCCTACGGGAATCGAACCCGTGTTACCGCCTTGAAAGGGCGGTGTCTTAACCGCTTGACCAAGGGGCCGTATTGGATGTGGGATGTGGGATGTTAGATGTGAGGTTTTAGGCTTAACAAGACGGTCAAATAAACAACCTGTCTTTTGCGCTTCGCACTTCACAAATATCCACCCAAACATCCTAAATTTCATTATGTGAGCTGCTGTTGTTCTCACTCCCAACATCTCACTTCTCACTTCTCACTTCTCACTTCTCAAATGGTGGGCCCACCAGGATTCGAACCTGGAACCAACCGGTTATGAGCCGGGAGCTCTGCCATTGAGCTATGGGCCCGTAAAAATGGCTCCCCAGGTAGGATTCGAACCTACAGCCTATCGGTTAACAGCCGAGTGCTCTACCATTGAGCTACTGAGGAACACAAATAGCAATACCATCGCATTTAAGATTATAAAGGATATTTCACTTGAAGTCAAGGCCTTGATTCACCCGGAAAATCAATATTTATCACAGTAAAAAATAAAGAAGCAGTAAAGAAATAAATCCTTTACTACTCTATATTTTTCAAAACCTCGTTTATTATACATTAACATTTATTATACATTAATGTTTCTTTATGCGTTACCTGTAAAAGATATTATAAATCTAACCAGTTTGATGTATGCCGAAAGAAAAACTTATTCCAGATAATCTTTCAGCCGCTTGCTTCTCATGGGATGGCGCAGCTTTCTCAGGGCTTTTGCTTCAATTTGCCGGATTCTTTCCCGGGTTACTCCAAATACCTGACCCACTTCTTCTAAGGTTCTGGAATGGCCATCATCCAGCCCAAAACGTAACCGCAGGACTTTTTCCTCCCGGGGAGTCAGGGTATCCAAAACGTCCTCCAGCTGCTCCTTCAGCAGTTCAAAAGCGGCTGCATCTGCAGGAGCCTGGGCTTCCTGGTCCTCAATGAAATCTCCCAGGTGGCTGTCATCCTCTTCTCCAATAGGGGTTTCTAAGGAAACAGGCTCCTGTGCAATCTTTAGTATTTCTCTGACCCTGTCTTCACTGATATCCATTTCATGTGCAATTTCATCCGGAGAAGGTTCTCTCCCCAACTCCTGTACCAGCTGTCGGGACACCCGAATCAGCTTGTTAATGGTTTCCACCATATGCACTGGAATTCTTATGGTACGAGCCTGGTCTGCAATCGCCCGGGTAATGGCCTGGCGTATCCACCAGGTGGCATAGGTGCTAAATTTGTATCCTTTTCTCCAATCAAACTTTTCCACCGCTTTAATCAGGCCAAGGTTGCCCTCCTGAATCAGGTCCAAAAATTGCATTCCCCGACCTACATATTTTTTAGCAATGCTGACCACCAGGCGAAGATTGGCCTCCACCAGTTTTCTTTTGGCCTCTTCCTCTCCATCTTCCATGGCCTTGGCCAGCCGAACTTCCTGATCAGATGTAAGAAGGGGCACTTTTCCAATTTCTTTCAAATACATGCGGACAGGATCATTTACACTGACTCCATCTAAAACAGTTAAATCAATGTTTGTATCTAATTCTTCTTTTTCAAGGCCTTCCGCAACCTTTGCTCCATCACTGGCTCCATCGATTACTTCAATACCCAGGTTAGCTAATTTATCATAGAACTCATCAATATCCTCGGGGCTCAGTTCATAGTCCTGTAAATATTCCATAATTTCTCGATATGTCAAAGAACCTTTTTTGCTACCTGTTTCAACCAGCGTTTTTTGAGCTTTTTTTATATCTTTGTCTCTTTCAGTCAATTTAACGACTCCCCTTCCATAAAAACCCTATCAATACCCTGTCATTATAGCAAAAATTCTTTTTCTAGGCGTTTTAATTCAGACCATTCAACCAGGAGTTCTTTAATCTTCTCTCCATCCTGCTGCTTATCCAGTTGAGAAATTTCTTTTTCTATTTCCCTTCTTTTAGAACTCAATTGTGAGCATTTAACCTTTTTTATACAATCTTTTATAATCTTTTCCCGGCTATCTGGATTTTTTTCTTCTTCTAAAATCAATGCAGCCGCAATTCTTTGTTCTTCCAACCCTGTAAAAAGATTCGAAACGTCAGCCTCTGTATACGTTTTCCCCTGGTCAGCGGCTTCATATAATTTATCCACAATCTTTCTAAAGGGCGCATAACTAAAATCGGTATTTTTTAACCACTTCTTTACTTCCCCGGTATATTGAGGATATTTCAACATCATGGCTAAAAGCTCTTTTTCCGCTGCCGGGAGGACAAATTCCTTACCAGCTGCATCATCAGTTTTCTTTTGTCTGAAAGAACCGGGTTTTCCTTTCGTATCTCTGACCTTTCTTAATTCCAGTTTTAAAGAGCTTACCTGCACTTCAATTTGACTGCTTACTTTTTGAAGATATACATCCAGTTCCACACGATTATCTATTTGAGCCAGAACAGGCATAATCTTACGTATATATAACAATTTTTCCTCCGGGTTGTTAAAAGACGTAACCCCAATGTCCCTTTGTATTTTTTGCAGTTTATAATCAATCAGCGGTAAAGACTTTTCTATTATTTCTTTTTCAAAGGCTCTTATTCCTTTTTTTTTGATGAATTCATCAGGATCCATGCTTTCAGGCAGCTCCGCCACCTTGACTCTACATCCTGCCTTCGTCAGTATATCCATGCCCCGCCAGGCGGCTGCTTCTCCCGCCGTATCAGAGTCATAAGCAATGACCACCGTGGAGGTATTTCTCCGCAAGGCTTCTGCCTGTTCCTCGGTCAGGCTGGTTCCCAAGGATGCGGCACAATTTTTCAGGCCCTCCTGATAAGCGGTTATTACATCAGTGTATCCTTCAAAAATCACAGCTTCATCCTTCTCCCGTATATAGTAGCGGGAAAAGTTCAAAGCGTACAAAATTTTTCTTTTATTATAAATCGGGGTTTCCGGAGAATTTAAATATTTAGGTTGTGACTGATCCAGAATCCTACCTCCGAAACCTACCACCTGGTTTTGCTGGTTGAAAATAGGAAACATAATACGATTTCGAAACCGGTCGTAGTAACCAGAGCCTCTGGAGCTGGGAATGATCAACCCGGCTTTCTCCATCTTATCTTCTGAAAACCCCTGCTTTTTTAAAAAACGGTATAAGCTGTCTCCAAAAGAGAGAGCGTAACCAATACCAAATTTTTTTAAGGTTGAATCATTCAGCTCTCTCTTCCTTAGATAATTTAGAGCTTCTGAACCATATTTCCTGCTGAAAAGAGCTCCTGAAAAAAACTTCATACTTACTTCATTTATTTCTAACAATTCTTCTTTTAACGCTTTGAACTGTTTCTCTCCAGAAGATAACGGCTTTTCCGGCAGAGAAATTCCTGCCCTTTCCGCCAGCAGTGTAACAGCCTCTCTGAAGTTCAAATTTTCAACTGACATGACAAAGGTAAATAAATTCCCTCCCGCTCCGCAGCCGAAACAATGGTACAGCTGTTTTTCTGCAGAAACGGTGAAGGATGCCGTCTTTTCAGAATGAAAAGGACAAAGACCCATGTAATTTCGACCGGTTTTTTTTAATGCTGTATAGTTAGATATAACCTCTACCAGGTCAAAATGCTGCCTGATTTCTTCTATGGTTTCCTCCGGCACGAAATTTTCCATAAAACCTCCTGGAATCTAAAAGGTTTATGAGTTTCTACATATTCGTCAAATAATGACAAATTCCTGCATTTAAGGTTTAGTTTATCAAAAAACCTCATCCCATAATAAGAGAGACGAGGTATAATCAAAGCTTACTATTTAGTCTGCCAACGGTATCATACCACCAGGTATTAGTAAGTTATTACCTCCTCTTTCCCGGCTTTAGTCTCTCGGAAAACAAACACATATTCTGTGTCTTAAAATTATATTCTACATGCTCTCTTTTATTTCCTGCAAATACATAAAAATAATCATAATATAGAAGAAAATAGTTAACAGCATTTATTATATACCAATAATTGTTTTTTATTCTCTATCTGACAAAATGATTATAACTTGTAAACATTTTCATAAGGAAAAAATTTTGTATAGAATTAGTAACTTCTACCGCGGAAATAACACTGAAACTTTACTTCAAGGCCGCTATTAAAGAGACCAGGGTCTGGGAATAAATAATTTTTGATAAAGAGTTATAAAGTATGTATCGGTCATTCCCGCGATATAATCACATACCCTTCTTTCCAGGGGGCCTTTTTCTTCAACAGCCCCTTCCTCCTGGGGAACCTCCTGGGGATTTTTCATAAAATATTGAAAGATATTTTCAAACATGGTTTTTATTTTTTCATCTTCTTTTTTTG
>SKNC01000123.1 GCA_007120745.1 Bacillota bacterium | reverse complement strand
CACCCGCATGGCCCGGTTAATCTGTCCCCCGTGGCCGCTGTAGGTGGGCTTGTATCCTCTCATTTCCACCCGTTCCGGGTACTTGAAAATACCTTCGGCATTGAGAATGTCCCGGGGAAAGTCAATGAGCACCGGACCGGGCCTCCCGGTGGAGGCAATGAAAAAGGCCTCCTTAATCACCCGGGGAATCTCCTTTACATCTTTTACCAGGTAGTTGTGTTTGGTGATGGGCATGGTAATCCCGGTGATATCCGCCTCCTGAAAGGCATCGGTGCCGATAAGGTGCGAGGGCACCTGCCCGGTAAGCGCCACCAGGGGAACCGAATCCATATAGGCGTTGGCGATTCCTGTCACCAGGTTGGTGGCTCCGGGACCGGAGGTGGCAATGCAGACCCCGGTCTTCCCTGTGGCCCGGGCATAACCGTCGGCAGCATGGACCCCCCCCTGCTCGTGACGGGGCATAATATGCCGGATATCTGCGTCATACAGGGCATCATACAGGGGCAGTACCGCACCCCCGGGATAGCCAAAGATAACTTCTACATTTTCCTGCTTCAGGGCTTCTACAACCATTTGTGCGCCCGCCATCTTCATAACCGTTATTTCACCTCGCTCCTTAAAATTGCCCCCTGGTCCGCAGAGGTTACCATCCGGCTGTACCGGCCCAGGTACCCCCTTTGGTACTTGTGGGGAGGCAGTTTAATTTCTTTTAACCGATTTTGTACTTCTTCAGGACTTACATCAATCTCCAGTGTACGTTCCGGGATATTAATCTTGATCAGATCCCCCTCCCGCACCGCGGCGATGGGTCCTTTTTCCATGGCCTCAGGGGAAATATGGCCGATGGAGGCCCCCCGGGTGGCCCCGGAAAACCTGCCGTCGGTAATCAGGGAAACCTCTTTATCCAGGCCCATGCCCGCTACCGAAGCGGTGGGGCTGAGCATTTCCCGCATCCCTGGACCCCCCTTGGGCCCTTCAAAACGGATAACAATCACATCTCCGGATTTAATTTTTCCTCCTAAAATAGCCTCCGAAGCCTGTTCTTCACTGTCAAAGACCCGGGCGTTTCCCTGGTGGACCATCATTTCGGGGTCCACCGCCCCCTGCTTGACCACCGCTCCTTTTGGTGCCAGGTTGCCCCGGAGAATGGCAATTCCCCCATTGGCGCTGTAGGGTTCCTGGACGCTGCGGATAATTTCCCGGTCCAGCACCCGGGCCTCCCGGAGGTTTTCCTCCACCGTCCTTGCGGTAACGGTCAGCGCCTGGGGATGGATCAGCTGGCTCTCGGACAGCTCCTTTAACACCGCCTGAATTCCCCCGGCTTCCCTGAGGTCCTGTATATGGTGGGCTCCCGCAGGGCTCAGCTTACACAGCTGGGGCGTGCGGGAACTGATTTCATCGATACTGGTTAAGTCCATCTCCACCCCGGCCTCGTAAGCGATGGCCGGCAGGTGCAGAACGGTATTGGTGGAACACCCCAGGGCCATGTCTGCCGCCAGGGCATTCTCAAATCCCTGTCGGTTCATGATATCCAGGGGCAGTATTTCTTTTTCCAAAAGCTCCATGACCTTCATGCCCGCCTCTTTGGCCAGACGAATTCGGGCCCCCTCCACCGCCAGAATAGTGCCGTTCCCCGGAAGGCCCATTCCCAGAGCCTCGGTCAGGCAGTTCATGGAATTGGCGGTAAACATGCCGGCACAGGAACCGCATCCGGGGCAGGCGCACTCCTCCAGTTCCTCCAGGTCTTCGGGGGACATGCGCCCCGCCTTCACAGAACCTACCGCCTCAAAAACATTGCTGAGGTCCACTTCTTTTCCCTGGAACCGGCCGGCCATCATGGGCCCACCGCTGACAAATATGGAAGGAATATTTAACCGGGCGCAGGCCATAAGCATGCCGGGAATAATCTTATCGCAGTTGGGAATGAACACCAGGGCATCAAACCCGTGGGCCATGGCCATAATCTCTACAGAATCCGCAATAATTTCCCGGCTGGCCAGGGAAAAATGCATACCCTCGTGGTTCATGGCAATGCCGTCACAAACTCCGATGGTGGAAAACTCCATGGGAGTACCCCCGGCCATATATACCCCGGCCTTCACCGCTTTTGCAATCTGGTCCAGGTGAATATGCCCCGGGATAATCTCGTTTACAGAGTTGACCACACCCACCAGGGGCCGGTCCAGCTCCTCCTGGGTATAACCCATGGCCTTAAACAGGGACCGGTGGGGAGCTCTTTCAATTCCTTTCGTAACCCGTTGACTGCGCAATGGTTAACACGCTCCTTATTACGTTTATCTATATCCGTAAGAAAAATACATGCGACAGCGGGGACGGTTCTCCTTTTGTCGCATTATGCCGCCGCAACCAGATGGATTCACTCCTTGTACGGCATTAAAATTCTTTGCTATTCATACACCGGGGTGCCGTTATTCATGACATAGTCCCGGAAAGTGGTCATAATGTCACAGGTGATGGCCCCGGGCCTCCCTTCTCCAATAACCCGCCCGTCCACATCGATAACGGGAATCACTTCCGCAGCGGTGCCGGTGAGAAAACATTCCGAGGCAATATACAGGTCATGACGGGTAAATGGACGCTCCAGCACGGAGTATCCTCTCTCCCGGGCCAGCTCCATCACGCATTCCCGGGTAATCCCCTCCAGGGCTCCGATATAGGTAGGAGGTGTTATCAGCTCTCCCCGGCGCACGATAAAAATATTATCTCCGGAACCCTCAGTGATATAACCGGAACGATTGAACATGATGGCTTCCAGCACCCCTGCCTGGTTGGCTTCTATTTTCACCAGGATATTGTTCAGGTAATTCAAGGACTTAATTTTGGGATCCAGGGCATCGGGAATATTTCGGCGGGTGGCTACCGTAACCACTTTCAGCCCCTTTTGATAGAGCTCCTCAGGAAAAATGGAGATTTTGCTGGCGATAATAACAATGGTGGGTTTAGGGCATTTTTGGGGATCCAGCCCCAAATCTCCTACCCCCCGGGATACTACAATACGAATATAAGCATCCCGCAGTTTATTGGCTGCCACGGTTTTCAAAACCGCTTTTTCCATCTCTTCCATGTTCAAATAAATTTCTAACATGATGGATTTCGCTGATTCATACAGCCGCACCAGGTGTTCCGTCAGCTTAAATACTCTGCCGTTATACACCCGCAACCCTTCAAAAACCCCGTCCCCATAAAGATACCCGTGGTCAAAAACCGAAACCTTTGCCTCTTCTTTGGGAACCAAATTACCGTCAAGATAAATTAATTCGCTCACCATAACACCTCCATAAATAGGTAACTAAATAATCTAACTGTTTTGATGCCATTGGTTTTTAAAAATAAATAAACCTTTCGCCCAAAAATTGTAAGGGACGAAAGGCAAAACTTCCGCGGTACCACCCTTATCACCTTAATCTACTGCCTTAAGGCGCCTTGTATAACCTGAAATAACGGAATTACCGGCTCCGCTTACTGGTCTCTTCAGCGGGCAGCTCCGGGGTGACTTCGAACCGGGGCACGGATGCCGGAATCTCAGCTTTCAACCGGCTCTCTGAATCCTCTACCCGGGGCCTACTTGTCCCCATCATTGCCTTTTAAAGTATGGAAAACCTGAAAGTACATAAAATATTTTTAAAAAATGCCTCCGCGTCAGCTGTGACCGACGCTAGAGGCTTTTTTCAAACAAATTTGTTTCATTATAACTAAAATCAGGTTCTTTGTCAACCGGAAAAACCCGATTTAAACGGGATATCCCACCACCTGACCCTGGCTGTTTTTCACCGCCAGGGAAGCATCGGCAGAACCCACTTTGTTCAGGTCCAGCTTCAGGTCTTTTTGGGTTTCCTTCAGCTCATCCTTTTTGGCCTGGGCTGCCTTCAGGGAGGGCTCCAGTCCCCTGCGCCGCTTGAAGAAGGGTTCCGCTACCTGGGGAAAGATGGCGTAGGTGATGACATCCTCTTCTTTATCAATCAGGTGCTTGATTTTTTCCCGGGCATTTTCCATCTCCGGCGGCAGGTGATTGGCCGGCCGGCCGGTGACAGGCTCCTCATTTTTCAGCACCTTTTTCTGGAGTTCTTCGTTCATGGGAGCCGGGGGCTGGCCGTAAAGGCCTTTCAGATAATTCCGCACCTCGGTGGAAACCATCTTATAGCGCTCCCCTAAAATTACATTTACCACTGCCTGGGTCCCCACAATCTGGCTGGATGGAGTAACCAGGGGAGGATAACCCAGGTCCTCTCTTACCCGGGGTACTTCTTCCAGTACTTTGGGCAGCAGGTGTGTGGCGTTCTGTTCCGCCAGCTGGGACACCAGGTTGGAAATCATCCCCCCGGGCACCTGGTAGGTTAACACGTTGGTGTCCACTCCCAGGGCAACCCCTATGGGTATGGTATAGTTGTCACGAATTCCCTTAAAATACTCGCTCACCTTCAGGAGCAGTTCCTGGTCCATTTCGGTATCATAGGGCGTGCCTTTAAGTGCCGTAACAAAAGTGTCCGTGGGAGGCTGGGAGGTTCCCAGGGAAAGGGGTGAAGTTGCTGTATCCACCACGTCTACCCCCGCTTCAATGGCCTTCAGGTACGCCATGGAAGCCATGCCGCTGGTATAGTGGCAGTGAAGCTGAATGGGCATTTTAACGGTGCTTTTCAGCTGGCTTACTAATTCATAGGCATCATGGGGAGAAATCAGTCCCGCCATGTCCTTGATACAGAAAGAGTCCGCTCCCATGTCCTCCAGCTTTTTGGCGATCTCCACAAAGTGAGGAATATCATGGAAAGGGCTGATGGTATAGCTGACGGTTGCCTGGGCATGAAGTCCCACTCTTTTGGTGGCCTCCATGGCTTTTTCCATATTCCGCAGGTCATTTAAAGCATCGAAAATCCGGATAATATCCAGCCCGCACTCAGCGGTATTTTCAACAAAGGCATCCACCACATCGTCTGCATAATGACGGTAGCCCACCAGGTTCTGTGCCCGGAGAAGCATTTGAATTTTGGTTTTTTTCAGGTGTTTTCTTATCAGCCTCAGGCGGTCCCAGGGATCTTCGTCCAGGAAGCGCATGCAGCTGTCAAAGGTAGCTCCTCCCCAAACCTCCAGGGAGTGGTAGCCCACATCATCCATGATTTCTAAAATAGGAATCATCTCTTCGGTTTTCATGCGGGTGGCCATCAGGGACTGGTGCGCATCCCGCAGGGTAGTATCCGTAATTCCAACTTTTCTTTTTTCCTGTGTCATAATGTACCTCCTTTTGTTTAATTGGCTTTTTTCCATTTAATTTCTGTTTCATTGGATAAAAAAACATGAAGAACAGTTTCAACTCATCGGTGAGCCTGCCCCACAATAAAAACAGGATAACAAATATATTTCATATCAGTATATCACATAATTGACCTTTTTTTCACATGACTTTTTGTAAATTATAATTATTTTTTCCTAATAATTATTCCTGCTCATTCAACGGGACTGAGTCCCTTACCATTAAGTGCGACAGCAGGGACAGCTCTCCCTTTTGTCGCACTCTTTTGACGATGAAAGGCTCATCATTTTTTACTTTTTATTGGTACTGCCGGGTTCATCTGCCCTGCCGTTTTCTAGAGAACCGTTTTTCTGAGCACCGTTAGCGGTTCCGTTAATAATCTCTCGAGTAACGGTCTTGCCCGGTACCCGGGCCATGGAAACCACCCGGTCCCCTTCCCCCAGTTTAATCAGGGTTACTCCCTGGGCATAGCGACTGATCCTGGAAATTTCACTGACCTGCTGGCGAATGATAATTCCCTTGGCGGTAATAAGCATCAGCTCATCTCCGGCTCTTACTCCCCGGAATCCCACCAGGTTCCCGGTGCGGGAGGTTACTTTCATGGCATATATTCCTTTTCCTCCCCTTTTTTGAACCCGGTATTCGTCCACCTTGGTCCTCTTTCCAAAACCTTTCTCCGATACCACCAGTACTTCCCGGTCCGCACATACCACCTGCATTCCAATCAAGAAATCCCCGGATGAAAGGTTAATCCCTTTGACCCCCCGGGCATTGCGTCCCATGGGGCGTACATCATTTTCGCTGAATCGGATGCACATGCCGTTGGTGGTGCCCAGAAGAATCTCCCGTTTTCCATCGGTTAAACGGGCACCCATCAGTTCATCATCTTCTCCTAAGGTCAGAGCCACCAAACCACCCTTCCGGGCTCTTCCGAATTCACAAAGCGGAGTCTTTTTCACGTACCCCTTTCTGGTGGCAAAAAACAGGAAATCCTCTTCGGTAAATTTTCTAATGGGTAAAACCGTGGTAATAAATTCCCCCGGGCCGAGAGAAAGCAGATTGATGATATTGGTTCCCCGGGCCTGCCTTCCCGCCTCGGGTATTTCGTATACTTTAACACGGTAAAGCTTCCCATGGTTGCTGATGCACAGCAGGTTATGGTGGGTGGAGGTGATGAACAGGTGCTCCACGAAATCATCTTCCTTGGTCCCCATTCCGGCGATCCCTCTACCCCCTCTCCGCTGACTTCGATAGGTGGTCAGGGGGAGTCTTTTGATATAGCCCTGGTGGGTGAAAGTTATCACCGCATCCTCGATAGCAATCAAGTCCTCCACCTGGAGTTCTTCCTCCCGGGGTACAATTTTAGTTCTCCGGGGGTCGTCAAACTTTTTCTTTATTTCCTGCAGCTCAGTTTTAATGATCTGGTAGATAAGCCTTTCGTTATTCAATATCTCTTTTAGAAACGCAATTTTCTTAATCAATTCCAGATATTCCGCCTCCAGCTTCTCTTGCTCCAGCCCGGTGAGTTTTTGAAGCCTCATATCTAAAATGGCCTGGGCCTGTTTTTCCGTAAGTTTAAAATTGCTCATAAGCCCTTTCCTGGCTTCTTCCACCGTTTTGGAACTTCTGATTAACTTAATAACGGCGTCCAGATTTTTCAGTGCAATGCGCAGGCCCTCCAGGATATGAGCCCGGGCTTCCGCCCGCTTCAAATCAAAGCGGGTGCGCCGGGTAATGACTTCTTTTTGATGTTTTAAATATTCTTGAAGCGCTGCCTTTAAAGTTAAAATTTTGGGCTGTCCATCCACCAGGGCCAGCATAATCACCCCAAAAGTCTGCTCCATCTGGGTGAACTTGAATAGTTTATTTAAAATTACCTGGGGAATTACATCTCTTCGCAGGTCCATTACAACTCTGAGACCGGTACGGTCCGACTCATCCCGGAGCTCCGTAATTCCTTCAATTTTTTTATTTCTCACCAGCTCCGCAATACTTTCTATTAAGCGGGCTTTATTCACCTGGTAGGGAAGTTCCGTCACAGTAATTCGGGTTTTATCCCCTTTCAGCTGTTCCATGGTGGTTTTGGCCCTCATCTTTATGATGCCCCGCCCGCTTTTATAGGCGGCATCAATGCCCCCTTTGCCCAGGATCATTCCTCCGGTGGGAAAATCCGGCCCTTTAATTATTTTTTTCAGCTCACTTGTTTCCGCCTCCGGGTGGTCCGTCAGGTATACCAGTCCGTCAATGACCTCCCCCAGGTTATGGGGAGGAATATTGGTGGCCATACCCACAGCAATTCCCGAGGAACCGTTTACCAACAGGTTAGGGAATCGAGCGGGCAGTACCGCCGGTTCCTCCAGGCTGTCGTCAAAGTTAGGGCGATAATCAATGGTTTCTTTTTCTATATCCGTCAGCATATGCTGGGAAATTTTAGACATTCTCACTTCGGTATACCGCATGGCCGCCGCAGAGTCTCCGTCCACACTTCCGAAGTTTCCGTGTCCATCTACCAGGGGATAACGGGTAGAGAAGTCCTGGGCCATTCGTACCATGGCTTCGTATACCGCTAAATCTCCATGGGGGTGGTATTTTCCCAATACTTCCCCCACCACCCGGGCAGACTTCTTGTGCGGCTTGTCTGAGGTAAGCCCCAGGTCATGCATGGCATAAAGAATTCTCCGGTGAACCGGCTTTAAACCGTCCCTGACATCGGGCAGAGCCCGGCTTACAATTACGCTCATGGCATAATCCATGAAGGAATTTTTTACTTCATCCTGAATATTAATGCTGACAATTTTCCCATGGGTAAACTCATCCATACGCATTCTCCTACTCTCAATTTATAAATAACAACATGTTTTTACAATAACAGCAGCTGTTCCTTCTGCTATCTCACTTAGCTTTAATCAAAAGAACCACACCGACCGACCGTTGTCCCCATGATTAGATGTCCAGGTTGCGGACGCTTTGGGCGTGCTCTTCGATAAAGAGACGCCGGGGTTCCACTTTATCCCCCATGAGGATGGAAAAGGTAGTGTCCGCTTTAATGGCATCCATCAGGTTTACCTGCAGTATGGTACGGGTCTCCGGGTCCATGGTGGTTTCCCACAGCTGGGTGGGATTCATTTCCCCCAGACCTTTGTACCGCTGCATGGAAAACCCGTTTTTTCCATGTTTGGCATAAAAGTTTTCCATCTGTTTATCGCTGTAGAAATAGTGCTCCTCCTTGTTTTTCTTCACTTTATAAAGGGGAGGCTGGGCGATATATACGTATCCTGCCTCAATTAACGCCTTCATGTAGCGGTAGAAAAATGTCAAAAGGAGGATCCGGATATGGGACCCGTCTACATCGGCGTCGGTCATAATAATGATTTTGTGGTAACGGGCCTTCTTCAAGTCAAAGTCTTCCCCGATACCGGTGCCCAGAGCCGTGATAATGGTCCTGATTTCATTGTTGGAAAGGATCTTATCCAGTCGGGCCTTTTCCACGTTAAGGATTTTTCCCCGCAGGGGCAATATGGCCTGAAACCTCCGGTCCCTTCCCTGCTTGGCTGAACCCCCCGCAGAATCTCCCTCTACCAGGTACAGTTCGCTGATGGAGGGGTCCCGGGAGGAACAGTCCGCCAGTTTACCGGGCAGATTAGAAATTTCCAGGGCGTTCTTCCGGCGGGTCAATTCCCGGGCTTTCCGGGCAGCTTCCCGGGCCCGGGAAGCATTCAGTGATTTCTCCAAAATCTTTTTGGCCACACCGGGATTCTCATCCAGAAAATGTCCCATTTCTTCATACACCAGGGAATCCACGATGCCCCTGACTTCCGGATTTCCCAGTTTGGTCTTGGTTTGTCCTTCAAACTGGGGCTCCCGAATTTTTATGCTGATTACCGCAGTGATACCCTCCCGGATATCCTCCCCGGAAAGATTGCTGTCACTTTCCTTCAAAAGATTGTGCCTCCGGGCATAATCGTTAAAAAGTCGGGTCAAAGACGATTTAAAACCAAACTCGTGGGAACCCCCTTCATAGGTATGAATATTGTTGGCAAATGAATACAGCTGTTCCGTATACCCGGCCTGATACTGAATGGCCAGCTCCAGCTGACAGTCCCGTAAGGTACGGTTAACGTAAATGGGTTCCTTATGAAGCACGTCCCTGGTGCGGTTCAGGTACTCAATGAAGGACTTTATGCCTCCCTCATAGTGATATACCTCTTCCCGGTGAGTTTCTTTCCGTTCATCCCGCAGCATAATATTTAATCCTTTATTCAAAAAAGCCAGTTCCCTCAGCCTTTGGGAGAGATAGTCAAAATCAAAGCGCACCTCTTCAAAAATTTCATGGTCCGGCATGAAAGTAATCCGGGTTCCGCTTTCCTTAGCTTGACCGGTTTTTTCTAATTTAGTGATAGATTTTCCCCGTTCGTAGTGCTGCTGGAACATACCCCCGTCTCTCTTAATCTCTACTTCCAGCGACTGGGACAGGGCGTTCACCACCGACAAACCCACACCATGCAGTCCACCGGCTACTTTATACCCCTCTCCACCAAATTTCCCGCCGGCATGAAGCAGGGTCAGCACTACTTCTACTGCGGGAAGATTTACCTTGGGGTGAATTTTTACAGGGATTCCTCTGCCGTCATCGGTTACGGTTACGGAATTGCCCTTATGAATAATCACATTTATTTCTTTACAGAACCCGGCAACGGCTTCGTCCACACTGTTGTCCACCACCTCAAAAACCAGGTGGTGAAGTCCTTTTTTACCCGTGGAACCAATATACATCCCGGGCCTTCTTCGAACCGCTTCCAATCCTTCCAGCACTTGAATTTGATGTTCATCGTACTGGTTTTTTTCATTCACCATGTTAACCAACCTCCCTTCCGAGAAATACTCTCCTCTAACCTGTAATCGATTCCACCCTTTTTTTCAACGTGGTGGGAGCAATGGGAGAAAAGTAAATTTTATCGGTGGTGACAATGAATGATTTGGATTCCTCTTTTTTAGTAGTTATCACCACTTTTTTATCTCCTTTCGACTGCAAAAACTCCTTGGTGCTGCCGCTGGACATTAAACTTAAATCAAAAATTCCTAAAATTTCTACCATGGGGACAACTACCGAACTGCCAATATGCAAATACACGTGACAATCCTCCTGTTCTTACGCCTTTTATTTTTTTAACCGGCATATGGGACATGTGACTTCTTGATGCCGGGGTAAAAATTGTGCGCCGCAGCCGCGGCATTCCAGCCATCCCTTTTCTTTTCTGCTGATGGAATGCCTGGTTTCCTGCATCATAATGTTTTTTATTTTTTCCTTAAAGAAACCCGCTGGAATATCCTTTATGGTTTTTTCAATTTTGTTGATTTCCTCTGCTTCCAACAATGTATGGGTAATATCAGGAATATCTTCCTTCTCCCCCGTCTTCTCCTGAACGCTTTCAGTAAGGTTCAAAGGTCCAACCTTAAAATGGATATCCTTGACCACCGCGCTTCCCAGCTTATGATTTAATTTGTTGATTAAACTTTGTTTATAAAAACTTAAATGCTGCGACCAGTGGGAATTTTCCACATGGATAAAGAGAATACCTCCCTTTATTCTTTGGGCCCGGGTATTTTTTTGAATCTGGGGACCCACCACACCCTCCCATTGATAAAGAGCCATTTCCTCTTTTATTTTTTTGGTAATTCCAATCTTTTTTATGGTGGTGTCTAAAAATGAACCCAGTTTTTCCATTTACAAAACCTTCACACTGCCCTGTTGAATTAAAAAATTTTTGGCCGGAACGGTCACATTTTTAAAAATTTCAGCTTCCCTGGTACCGGTAATAAAGGTTTGAATCCCCTTTTTAATTTCATGAACCAGGTAAGTTCTCCGGCTTTGGTCCAGCTCTGAAAAAACATCATCCAACAGCAGCACCGGATATTCTCCCCACTTCCCCTTTATGATTTCTACAATAGAAAGCTTCAGGGCTAACACACAGGTTCTCTGCTGTCCCTGGGAAGCAAAATTTTTGGCCGGCTGATGATCAATAAATATTTTTAAATCATCCCTATGGGGTCCCAGGAGGGTAACCCGCTGTCTCAATTCCTCTTTTTTTACCATGTTCAGCTGTTCTCTAAAAACATTCTTTAGATCCTCCAGTTCCCAGTTCTGGTCAACCTTCATTCCGGTAACATACTGCAGGCGCATATTTTCTTTCTGGTTTGTGAGCCTTCGGTATACCAAACGGGACAGGATGGACAGCTGCTGAATAATGTCCAGCCTCTTTTTTAAAACCTGGGAACCGTAATGTATCAGCTGTTCATCCCAAAGAGACAAATCCTCTTCGGTCTTTTTCCTGTCTATACTTAATTTTAACACTTTATTGCGCTGACGTAAAATTTTGGAGTAATCTCTTAAAATATTGGAGTAAACAGCAGAAATCTGGCCTATTTCCCGGTCCAGGAAATCTCTTCTGCCGGAGGGCGGTCCCTTGACTAGTGTCAAATCTTCCGGTGAAAATATTACCGCCTTAATGTCCTCGGGGAATCTTTTTTGATTCAGGCTGTTCACCATAATCTTTTTTTTGCCCTCCACGGTATATGCAGCTTTTACGTTAAAACTGCCCTTATGTGTATCAAAGTCCGCCGATATATTAAAAAAAGGCTGGTTCCAACGGATTAGTTCCCTGTCCTGAGAGGTTCTGTTGGACCTGCCGCCGGCAAAATAAAAAATAGATTCCAGCAAATTTGTTTTGCCCTGGGCATTATCTCCCAAAAAAATATTTAGATTTGAATCGAAATCAACGGACAGCTTTTCATAGTTACGAAAATTGATTAAACGAATGTTTTTTATCCGCAAGGGCCAGGCCCCCATCTTTTAGCTTTTTATCGGTAATACCAGGTAAAGATATGCATCTTCTTCGTCAAAAGGTGTGATAACACAGGGACCATTTGTCTCACTAAAATTTAATTTTACTTGATCACCCTCTATATACCTCAAGGGTTCGATTAAAAACCTTGAATTTAAATATATATCCACATCTTCTCCCTGTTTTTCAATTTCCACCTGTTCCTCCACGCTCCCCATTTCTGAATTGGCTAGAAAAACAGCTGTTTTATCCCTGACTTCTATCTTTGTTATAAAATTATTTCCTTCAGAAATGAGAATAATTCTCTGCAGGCAGCCAACCAGGTCATTTTTCAAGGCAGTTAAAGTGGTATTAAATTCCATGGGAATCACCTTTTCAATGGCGGGATATTTTTCCTCCAGCAGCTTTGAAAAAAACAGGAAGTTATCCACTTTAAATAAAATTTGATTTTTCTCATCCAATGTTACCAGAATCTTTTCCTGGGAAAAATTAAACTTTACCATCTCATTAATAATTTTTACCGGTAATATGAAATTCATTTCTTTTCCGCTTACATTTTCAATGTTTCCTCTTTTCACCGAGAGACGAAAAGAATCCGAGGAGGTCAGGGTGAGAACGTCTTTTTCTACAGAAAATTGAATGCCCGTCAGGGGAGCCTTTCCTTCATCTGAGGAAACGCAAAATGCAGTCTGCCTTATCATTTCCTTAAAAAGGCCCGTATTTATAGTCCAGTCAATATCCTTATTGAAATCAGGAAGTTCAGGAAAATCCAGGGGATTCAGGCCATTCAATTGAAAATTTACATTACTGCAGTTTATTAACGCCTTAAAATTATCCTCTACTTCTACCTCAACCTTTGAATCATTAATCATTCGTACAATTTCTCCTAGTTTTGCAGGAAGGACTACTGCTCCGTCTTTTTCGGTATGTGCGGGAAATTTACAGCGTATCCCTACCTCTAGATTTGTAGCTGAAATATTCATCTCGTTTTCAACACAGCATAAATATATCCCTTCCAGGGAGGGAATAGTGCTGCGCTGGGGAGATACCTTCATACAGGCCTGCAGATAAAAAAGCATTTCAGACTGCTCTGCTAAAAATTTCATAATTCCTCCTTATTTTTGGCATATTCACAATCTATTATGTATATAATAATAATTTAAAAATATAGTAACAGTAATAATGCCTGTGGATTTGTGGAAAACCCTAAATTTATTATGGTTTTAAAGGAAGATGCTTGTGATAAAAGCGGTGGATGAATCCGCAATTTTTTGAATGATATGCACAGGATAAATTAGTGGGTCAAAGAAAATAATTTTCTGTGCAAAAACGTATGCTTTATACACAGGATATTCAGATTTTTTTAACCTTCTGAACCAGGTCATTAATAATTTTCTTTAACTCCGAATCCATAATGATTTCTGAAGATATTTTTTGGTGAGCATGCATTACCGTGGTATGGTCCCTGCCTCCAAAATCTTCTCCAATCTTAGGAAGGGAGAAGTCCGTAAGCTCGCGGCATAAATACATGGAAATCTGGCGGGGAAAGGTAATGTGTTTGGTCCTTCTTTTAGACTTTAAATCAGTTGGTTGAATTTTGAAATAATCTGCAGTAATATTTTGAATGTGTTCTATGCTTAATGTCTTTTGTTTTTTTTGGGAAAGGATATCCTTTAGCGCTTCTTTGGCCAGTTCTAAACTGATTCTTTTTCCGGTAAGGGAGGAGTAGGCAACTACTCTGATCAGGGCTCCTTCAATTTCTCGAATGTTTGTGCTGATTTCATTGGCAATATAAGAAACCACTTCGTTGGGAAGTTCAAGGTTTTCCAAACTGGCTTTCTTACGGATAATGGCGATCCTGGTTTCCAGGTCCGGGGGTTGGATGTCTGTAATTAGACCCCATTCAAAGCGGGAGCGAAGCCTGTCCTCCAGCGTTGGGATGTCTTTAGGAGGCCGATCACTGGAAATTGCAATTTGTTTATTGTTTTCGTGAAGGGAATTAAAGGTATGGAAAAATTCCTCCTGGGTCTGCTCTTTTCCGGCAAGAAACTGGATATCGTCAATAAGAAGAACATCTACATTTCTATATTTATTGCGAAATTCCAAGGTCCGGTTGTCCCGAATGGCATTAATAAATTCATTGGTGAATTTTTCGGAAGTTATGTAAACTACCACTGAGTTGGGCTTATGATCTAAAACGAAATGGCCAATAGCATGTAAAAGATGAGTCTTTCCAAGACCCACACCTCCGTACACAAAAAGAGGGTTGTAGGCTTGAGCGGGGCATTCTGCAACAGCCAGGGAGGCAGCATGGGCAAAACGGTTTCCATTACCTACCACATAGGAATCAAAGGTATATCTTGCATTTAACCAGGTTTTATTGCTTTGAAATTCCCGGGAAGATACGGATGATTTTTTATCTTTTTCTACATCAACAAAAGAATTTTCAGAAGTACTGCTGTCGGTTTCTATGACCAGCTTCACAGAATAATTTAAGTCACTTTCAGATAAATTATTCAGGACAGAATTAATGAGATCACAGTAACGGGTTTCAATAAAATTTTTGGAGAAGTCATTGGGAACGCTGATAAAAAAAACATTATCCTGAATGGCCAGAGGCTTTATGGGTTTAATCCAGGTTTCAAAACTGGGTTTGCTGAGTTTTTTTTCCACTTCCATAAGAGTCTGCTGCCACATTATGTTAATGTCAGTCTGCATGGTTAGACCTCCTGATAATCCTAATTGATGAGAACATATAAACAACTTTACACACAGCTTATCCACAGGTGTGGATAAAGAAAGGTTAAAATAACCTTTACCAGAATATCATAACAAAATATGCAGCTTTCTACAACAAAAAAAATTTCGTATGTACCCCTGAAAAACAATGATAATATCGATATTTCCGGGCTTGACAGAGAGAAATTAAATAATATATAATTGCTTTAGCATTTCTGGGGGAATAATTTTGTAAGGAGGTGTGATGAACATTGAAAAGAACGTATCAGCCAAAACGAATAAAAAGAAAAAGAAATCATGGATTT
>SKNC01000051.1 GCA_007120745.1 Bacillota bacterium | reverse complement strand
CCCTGGGGAAACAGTGGGGAACAGTCTTTGCCGGAGCTTCCTTCATAAGCATATTTCTCCTGACCGACAGCATAAACTTTGTTGAAAAGCAGGTTTCGGGAACCCTTGAAGCCACATTGGTTCTGGGAAGCATTTTTTTTCTCCTGGCCTGGTTTTTAGGCGGTATCCTGGAAGTAGAAAAAGAAAACGCCGGACAGCTCCGGCAGGAACGGGATCTTATCGCCCGTATGATGGATACAAGCCCGGCAGGAATCATGGTGCTGGATCGCTTCCGGAATATTGTATACGCCAACACCCGTCTGGAAGAAATTTTTGATTTAAGGAGTCCCCAGCTGGAAGAATTGCTTAACCAAAAAAATGTCGGTTCCGAGAAAAACGTTTCCCACAGCCCGGCAGAAGTCTTCCGTAAAGTCCTATGGAAAAGAAACCCGGTTTACAATTATTTGGGGACTATAAACCACAGCAAAGAAAAGACCGCTTACCTATCCATAAGCGGTGCCCCAATTTTTGACTCGGATGGTGAAGTGGAACAAGTGGTTCTTACTGTAAACGATATAACTCAGCAGAAGAAATTGAATGAGGAAATTCTAAAAACAGATAAACTGAATTCCATCGGCATCCTGGCCGGTGGAATCGCTCATGATTTTAATAACTTTATGACAGTGATTCTGGGAAATATCTCGTTGCTAAAGATGCGAAACATAGAAGAAAAAAATAAGTCAAACATAGAACATATGGAAAAAGCAGCCCTGCAGGCCCGGGAACTAACCAGTAAGCTGTTTGTTTTTGCCAAGGGAGGAACACCCGTCAAGAAAACAATCCATCTGGAGAAACTGTTAATAGATTCTATTGGTTTCGTTTTATCGGGATCTTCATCGGTTCATGAAATTCAGATTGCAGAGGACCTTTTCCCTATTGAAGCTGACGAAACACAAGTGGGCCAGGTAATTAATAATATCTTGATTAATGCCGTTCAGGCTATGCCAGGAGGAGGGAATGTTTCTTTAGCCGCCTGCAATCTAATCTTAAGAGACAATGAGACAAAACATGTTTTACCCTTATCCCCTGGAGAATATGTTCGCATAACCATTTCTGATGAAGGAGTGGGCATTCCCTCCTCCCATCTGGACAAGATTTTTGACCCTTTCTTTTCCACCAAACCAAACGGAAACGGACTTGGCCTGGCAACCGCCCATACAATCATTCAAAATCATGGTGGCCTGATTCAGATAGAATCTCAACCAGGTACCGGAACTACATTTAATATTTACCTTCCAGCTTCTATTAGTGCCTGCCTGGATTCTCTGGAGAGTGAAAAATTATATTTCGGAAAAGGGCGTATTTTGATTATGGACGATGATGAATTAATTTTGGAGACCTGTGGTGAAATGCTGACATACCTGGGCTACCAGGTATCGTACGCCTCCGATGGTGCGGAAGCCATACGCCTCTACAATGAGGCATCGGAAAGGGGAGCCGGGCCCGCTTATGATGCTGTCATTATGGATTTAACCATACCGGGCGGTATTGGAGGTAAAGAAGCCATTAAACAGCTGCGGCATCTGGATCCTGCCGTTAACGCCATCGTTTCCAGCGGTTATTCCGATGATTCCGTTATGGCAAATTACAGGGATTACGGTTTTTCCGGTTGTATAAACAAACCATATCAAATCAAAGAACTCAGTGAAGCCCTGGCCCAAGTTTTGGACAGCAGGGTTTTAACGAAATGAACATTTGACGGGATGCCCGGTAAGGGACGCCTGCTATTATCCAAAACACCACATATTCAAACCCGATGACAGGCTGTATGCTGACCGTTACCGATGTATTTAAGGGAAGGTTTCTCCTGCAGGCATACTTCTTTCACCCGGGGGCAGCGGGGGTGAAAACTGCAGCCTTCGGGAGGAAAAGTAGGGTCGGCGGGTTCTCCCTTGATAATATGGTTACCTATGGTTTTTCCCCCGGGATTCGGCAGGGGAACCGCGGCCAAAAGGGAGCGGGTATAGGGATGCAGCGCTTCCTCCATAAGCCTTGGGCTTTCCACAACCTCTACAATCCTGCCCAGGTACATTACGGCAACCCGGTGGCTGATGTACTTCACAGCAGCCAGGTCATGGGAAATAAAGAGGTAAGACAATCGGTAATCTTCTCGAAGTTTTTTTAGAAGGTTTAAAATCTGGGCCTGGATGGACACATCCAGGCTGGCTGTAGGCTCGTCACAAACAATGATTTCCGGGTTTAAAGCCAGGGCCCGGGCTATGGCTACCCGCTGCCTCTGGCCTCCGCTGAATTCGTGAGGATATCGACTGCGGTGTTCCGGTTCCAACCCAACCTCATGCAAAAGTTTGTCCCCCCGTTCCCGGCGTTCTTTTGGCGGCCCTTTTCTATAGTTGTAAAGGGGTTCTCCAATAATTTGTTCAATTTTCATTCGGGGGTTTAAAGAAGCGTAAGCGTCTTGAAAAATAACCTGGATATTCTTTCTCCACTTCCTGAGACTTTCTCCCCCGCAGCGGGTTATATTTTCCCCTTTAAAATATATCTCTCCCGCCGTGGGCTCCTCCAGACGCAGAATCAGCCGGCCCAGGGTGCTCTTCCCGCACCCGCTCTCTCCTACAAGGCCCAGGGTTTCCCCCGGATGAATATGCAGGGTTACTCCGTCCACGGCTCTGACCTTTTGCTTCTTTCCCGATAACAGTCCTTCTTCCGTATAATGTTTAACCAGGTTTACTGCTTCTATAAGAGGAAAAACATTTTTCACCGGGTAACCCTCTGCCTCCCCTGACTTTTTAACTTTCACAACTTCCGCATGACTAGTAAACATTATGTCAACACCCCTTCTCCGTGACTCTCACAGCAGGATTTTTGCTCCAGTGGAAAAAAACAGGCAGCACTGTGTCCTTCATTTATGTCTGTCCATAATGGATAAACGCTTTTACAGGGTTCCCCTGCCCTGCTGCAGCGGGGATAAAAAGAACATCCTTCAGGCATTTTGTGAAGGGCCGGCGGCTGCCCCTTGATGGAGCAGAGGGCCTGTCCCTGGAGACTTAAGTCCGGTATAGAATTAAGAAGTGCCCGGGTATAAGGATGGGCAGGGCGATAAAATACATCCTCTGCTGAACCGTATTCTACAATAGAACCGGCATACATTACCGCAACCCGGTCGGAAAGCTGGGCAATCACTCCCATGTTGTGGGAAATCAGCAGTATACCGGTGCCGAAATCCTTTTTAAGCCTTCTCATTTCCGAAAGAATCTGGGCCTGTACCGTTACATCCAGGGCCGTGGTAGGTTCATCAGCGATAAGAATTTGAGGCTCCAAAGCCAGGGCCATAGCAATCATCACCCTCTGCCTCATGCCGCCACTGAGCTGGAATGGATATTTTCTCATAATTCCCCGGGCAGATGCCAATCCCATAGCAGAAAGCATGTCCACAGACCTGTCACGGGCTTTTTCCATGCTGATGGAGAGGTGGGTTTTCATGGTCTCCACGAACTGAGCGCCAATGGTTCTCACGGGATTTAAAGTAGTGTTGGGGTCCTGAAATATCATAGCAATTGTTTTGCCCCGTTTCCGACGCATCTTCTCCCGGGAAAGCTTAAGAAGATTTACGTTCTCCAGGCACACCTCTCCACCGGTTATTCTCCCCCCGGGGGGAAGAAGGCGGAGTATGGAAAGGGCTGTCATGCTTTTCCCGCAGGCGCTTTCCCCTACCAGACCCAAAACCTCCTGCTTACCCAGGGAAAAACTTACCCGGTTGACAGCGGTCAGCTTTCCCTGATCCGTGCGGAATTCTACGGTAAGGTCTTTAACTTCCAAAATTTTTTGTTGGTTTGTCCCCACAGCAAAATGACCCTCTTTCCGGGACAACCCCTAAGAATATGATTTATGAGCTTAATGGGCAGACCCCGTAAATTTTTAAACTGAGAATCCACTGAGCAATCATGCGCAAAAACTAATTAAACTACAATCTTCTAATCCCCTTGGGATCGCAAATGTCCCGCAGCCCGTCTCCCATAAGATTAAATGACAGCACAGCCGTAAGGATAGCCAACCCCGGAAAAATCATAAGCCAGGGAGCCGTCTGCATATAGGGACGGCCGTCGTTCAACATGGCTCCCCATTCCGGCATGGGAGGCTGAGCCCCCAGGCCCAGAAAGGAAAGCCCCGAAATGCTCAGTATGATTGAACCCATGTCCAGGGTAGCCAGGACAATGACCGGCGATACCACGTTGGGCAGCACGTGGCGCAGTATAATTCCCGGCCCGCCGGTGCCTACGGAACGGGCTGCCAACACGTATTCCTTTTCCTTAATGGACACCACCATCCCCCGGATAATGCGGGCATATCCCACCCAGGCAACGGAGGCTATGGCAATCATTACATTAGTAATGCTGGGCCCCAGCATCCCCGCGATGGCCAGGGCCAGGATAAGACCGGGAAAAGCCAGCAGCACGTCAATTACACTGACAATAACATT